>NZ_CALRUC010000050.1:0-29847 GCF_943371255.1 Ferrovibrio terrae
CACCAGAGCATCATACAGCGCCGCTCCGGCCTGCCATGCCGCCACTGCACTCTCATTCTGGGATGCGACAGGAAGGGGCGTTACCTGAATCACAACACTACGAACACAGGCGTCGAAGGCATCGTCCTCCAATTTTATGGGTTCAATGACAGGCGCATCCTTGCGCAGCTTCTTCAAAGCCTTCGCATAGCCAGAGAAGGAATCTCCCGGCTGCTTCGTGATAGCCTCAAGCGCCTTGGCATAGTCTGCCGTGTAACGCAGGGCTGCCGCGGTTTTGTTGCCCTCCCCGACACCGGCACAAACAAAGTTTGCAAAATTGTCGTCAGCGTTTTCAGCGTTGATATCTATCTTCTGCCTGTGAGCCGCAGTTCTCATCCCGGTGTAGTAGGCGACCTCGGATAGCCTGCGCACGCGATTTGCGTCAGCGATCTGCGCCTGGAAGATTTCACTCGCGGCCTTGTTGGCCTTGGCGAAATCCTCGCCCAGGCTGGCATAGGGGCTTTTGCCGCCATCGGCACATGCCGACACCATTACACCAAGGGCGCACGCAACGCCCGCCGTTACCGATGCACGGATCATCTGCCATTTCCCCAATTTTTCCGACCCGGATGGAGTGTATAGGCAGGAATGGCGGGGCGAAAATTGGATTCTGGAAACGCCGTGTACGATTTTCGCATGCAAGCGCATGCACCGTACCCGTATGAATACTGCGCTATTCGAACGCCTGGTGTTTGCTCAGGATTTCAGCAGCGCCTTGAGCTGGTACAGCAGGTCGAGCGCCTGCTTCGGCGACAGGGCGTCGATATCGGCTTTCTTCAGCGCGCTCTCGACCTCTGACGGCGGCTGCACAGCGGCAGCCTTCGCTGGCGCAGCCAGCGAGAACAACGGTAAATCGTCGATCAGCTTGGCGGATTTTCCGGTCTGGTCGGATTGTTCCAGCGTATGCAGCACCTGCGACGCGCGCTGCAGCACGCCATCGGGCAGGCCGGCGAGTTTCGCCACCTGGATGCCGTAGCTGCGATCCGCCGCACCCGGGCCAACCTCATGCAGGAAGATCAGCTCGCCATCCCACTCCTTCACCTTCAGCGTATGATTGGAAAGCTGCGGCAGCTTTTCACTGAGCGCGGTGAGCTCGTGGTAATGCGTGGCAAACAGGCCGCGGCAGCGGTTTTTCTCATGCAGGTATTCCACCACCGCCCAGGCAATCGAGAGGCCATCGAAGGTGGCGGTGCCGCGGCCGATCTCGTCCAGGATCACCAGCGCGCGCGGGCCGGACTGATGCAGGATCGCCGCGGTCTCCACCATCTCGACCATGAAGGTGGAGCGGCCGCGCGCCAGATCGTCGGCAGCGCCGACACGGCTGAACAGCCGGTCGACCACGCCAAGCTCGGCCCGCATCGCCGGCACGAAACTGCCCATCTGCGCCAGAATCGCGATCAGCGCATTCTGGCGCAGGAAGGTGGATTTACCTGCCATGTTCGGGCCGGTGAGCAGCCAGAGCTTCTGGCCGTCGCTGAGGTCGCAGTCGTTGGCGACAAAGCGTTCGCCCTGGCCGGCGCGTTCGAGCGCGGTTTCCACCACCGGATGGCGGCCGCCGGTGATGCGGAAATCGAGGCTGTCGTCGATGCGCGGCCGCACCCAGCGGCGCTGCATGGCCAGATGCGCCAGCGCCGCGGCGACATCCAGCGCCGCCAGTGCATTGGCGGCGCGGGTGATCGCCGGCGCTTCCGCCAGAACCGCGCTGACCAGGCGGTCGAAGATTTCCAGTTCCATGGCGAGTGCGCGGTCGCCGGCCTGGCTGATCTTGCTTTCCAGCTCGCCCAGTTCCGGCGTGGCATAGCGCATGGCATTGGCCATGGTCTGGCGATGGATATACTGCTGGCCCATCTTGGCTGCATGCGCGGGCGTGATCTCGATATAATAGCCCAGCACGTTGTTGTGGCGGATCTTCAGGCTGGTGATGCCCGTCTCCGCCGCATACCTGTCCTGCAGCGCCGCAATATGGCGGCGGCTTTCGTCGCGCAGCACACGCAGCTCATCCAGCGGCGCATGATGGCCCGGCCGCACGAAGCCGCCGTCGCGCTGCATCAGCGGCAGTTCATCGGCCAGCGCCGCGCTCAAGGACTGCACCAGCACGGCATGGTCGCCGAGCGCATCGCGTAAGCTGGCGAGTTCGGGCGGCAGCGCGGTTTCAGCGGCAAGACGCCGGCGCAGATCGCCGGCCTGGGTCAGGCCATCGCGCATCGAGGACAGATCGCGCGGGCCGCCACGGCCCAGCGACAATCTTGATAAGGCACGCGCCAGATCGGGCACTTTCGACAGCGCCGTGCGGATGTCGTCGCGCAGCCGCACGGTATCGACCAGACAGGCCACCGCATCATGGCGCGCGGCGATCAGCGCGGTATCGGTGAGCGGCGCCTGCAGCCGCTGCGCCAGCAGTCGCGCGCCGGCGCCGGTGAGGGTGGCGTCGATGCAGTCGAGCAAGGCACCGTCGCGCTGGCCCGCGGTGGTTTCCACCAGTTCGAGATTGCGCCGGGTGGCGGGGTCGATCGCCATCACGCTGAGCGGCGGCTGCTTCACCGGCGGATCGAGGCGCGGCAGCTTGCCGCATTGGGTGAGGTCGACGTAATCGAGCAGCGCGCCGGCGGCACAGAATTCGGCGCGGCTGAAATCGCCATAGGCATCGAGTGCCGAAACGCCCAGCGCGGCTTTCAGCCGCCGCTCGCCGGCCACCGAGTCGAAGCGCGCTGATGGCAGCGGCGAGAGCGCCGCCTCGCTCTGGTCGAGGACCGCCCGCAGCTCGGCCCGCGCCAGCAGCCCCTCGGGCAGCACCAGTTCGCGGGGCGACACCCGGGCCAGATCGGCAGCGAGGCCTGCTGAGGTTGTTTCCGTCAGGCCGAATTCGCCTGTCGACAGGTCGAGCCAGGCCAGCGCCAGCGTGCCCTCGGCGCCACCCGACTGAGCAAGTGCAGCAAGATAATTGTTGCGCCGCGCATCCAGCAGGCTGTCTTCGGTGATGGTTCCCGGTGTCACCACGCGCACGACGTCGCGTTTGACCACCGATTTGGCGCCGCGCTTCTTCGCTTCTGCGGGATCTTCCACCTGCTCGCAGACCGCGACCTTGAAGCCCTGGCGGATCAGACGGGAGAGATAGGCTTCTGCCGCATGCACCGGCACGCCGCACATCGGGATCGGCTCGCCATCATGTTCGCCGCGCTTGGTCAGCGCGATATCGAGTGCCCGCGCCGCCCGCACGGCGTCGTCGAAGAACAATTCGTAGAAATCCCCCATGCGATAGAACAGCAGGCATTCGGGGTATGCCGCCTTGATGGTCAAATATTGGGCCATCAGGGGGGACGTACCGGGGGGTAAGGCGAGTTCGGGTTTGTTCATGCCGTCGGCGGTCGCGGGAAGACTCGATGCGAAATAATGCAGGCCGCAGACATAGCACAGGCGGCGGCTCTTTTAACCCCTCGGCGCTTGGCCTTATGATGCTGGACGGGAACGATAAGCCCGCGCCAAGACGCCTGTAGCAAACCGGAAACGCAGAGAAAAATGAGCGACTCGAAAAGCCAGTCCCTGTACGACGACGCCCTCGAATTCCACAAGATGGGCCAGCCCGGCAAGCTGGAGGTCGTGCCGACCAAGCCGATGGCGACCACCCGCGATCTCAGCCTGGCCTACAGCCCCGGCGTCGCCGCCCCTTGCCTGGCGATCGAGAAGGATCCCGACACCGCCTATGACTACACCTCGCGCGGCAACATGGTGGCGGTGATCTCCAACGGCACCGCCGTGCTGGGCTTAGGGAATCTCGGCGCGCTGGCCTCCAAGCCGGTGATGGAAGGCAAGGCGGTGCTGTTCAAGCGCTTCGCCGATGTCGACTCGATCGACCTGGAAATCGATACCGAGGAGGTCGAGGAATTCATCAACGCGGTGCGCTATCTCGGGCCATCGTTTGGCGGCATCAACCTGGAAGACATCAAGGCGCCGGAATGCTTCGTGATCGAGCAGCGCCTGCGCGAGCTGATGGACATTCCGGTCTTCCATGACGACCAGCATGGCACCGCGATCATCTCGGCCGCCGGCATGATCAATGCCCTGCACCTGACCGGCCGCGACTTCAAGACCGCCAAGATGGTGGTGAACGGCGCTGGCGCCGCCGGCATCGCCTGCACCGAACTGGTCAAGGCGATGGGGATGAAGCATGAGAATGTCATCCTCTGCGATACCAAGGGCGTGGTCTATCAGGGCCGCACCGAGGGCATGAACCAGTGGAAGTCGGCGCATGCGGTGAAGACCGATGCACGCACGCTGCAAGAGGCGCTGAAGGGCGCCGATATCTTCTTCGGCCTGTCGGCCAAGGGTGCGCTGACGCCGGAGATGCTGAAGGGCATGGGGCCGAACCCGATCGTCTTCGCCATGGCCAATCCGGATCCGGAAATCACTCCGGAAGATGCGGCGGCGGCGCGCGGCGACGTGATCATGGCAACCGGGCGGTCGGACTATCCGAACCAGGTCAACAACGTGCTGGGCTTCCCCTATATCTTCCGAGGCGCGCTGGATGTGCGCGCCAGCACCATCAACGACGCGATGAAGATTGCTGCCGCCGAAGCCGTCGCCATGCTGGCACGCGAGGACGTGCCCGACGAGGTCGCTGCCGCCTATAAGGGCCTGCGGCCGAAATATGGGCGCGACTACATCATCCCCTCGCCGTTCGATCCGCGCCTGATCGTGGAGATTCCGCTGGCGGTGGCGAAAGCCGCCGTGAAGTCGGGCGTCGCCCGCAAGCCGATCACCGACTGGGCGGCCTATGCCGCCAAGCTGCGCGCGCGGCTCAACCCCACGGTTGGCTCGCTGCAGATCTTCTTCGACCAGGTGGTGCAGAATCCCAAGCGCGTCGTCTTCGCCGAAGGCGAGGAAGAAACCGTGATCCGCGCAGCGCTCGAATTCCGCGCCGCCGGCTACGGCACGCCGATCCTGATCGGCCGCAGCGAGCGCATCGAGGCGACAATGAAGGCGATCGGCCTGAAGAACCTGGAAGGCTGCGAGATCCACAATGCCCGCATCAGCGAGCATAATGCCGAATATGCCGACTTCCTGTACAAGCGGCACCAGCGGCGTGGCCTGCTGCATCGCGACGTGCAGCGCTTCGTCAATCTCGACCGCAACGTGTTCGGCGCCTGCATGGTGGCCAATGGTCATGCCGATGCGATGATCACCGGCGTGACCCGCACCTATTCGGTCAGCTATGACGGCATCCGCATGGCGGTCGATGCCCAGCGCGGCCAGCGCGTGATGGGCCTCAGCATCATCGTCGCCAAGGGGCGCACGGTGTTCGTGGCCGATACCACGGTGACCGAAACGCCGAGCGCCAGCGACCTGTGCCAGATCGCCATCCAGGCGGCGAAGGCCGCGCGCCAGATGGGCCAGGAGCCACGCGTGGCACTGCTGTCGCATTCCAACTTCGGCAACGCGCCGGGCGGCGTGGTGGAAGTGGTGCGCCATGCGGTGATGGAACTGGATGCGCTGGATGCCGGCGGCCACAAGGTCGATTTCGAATATGACGGCGAGCTGAATGCCCGCGTCGCGCTCAACCCCGACCTGATGAAGCTGTATCCCTTCTGCCGCCTGTCGGGCCCGGCCAATGTGCTGATCATGCCCGGCCTGCATTCGGCACTGCTGTCGACGCAGCTGATGCAGGATCTGGGCGGCGGCACCGTGATCGGCCCGCTGCTGATCGGCCTGGAAAAGCCGGTGCAGATCGCGCAGATGGGCGCCAGCGTCAGTGACATCGTGAATCTCGCCGCCTTGGCTGCGTATAACGCGCGTTAAATCTCTGTCAGTCCTGCGTGAAAGGCCCGGAAGCAATTCCGGGCCTTTTCGTTTGTGCTAGTCTCTGCAAGCCATCATGGAGAGCCCCCATGTTCAGACTGATTGTATCGGTGTGGCTGCTGTTGCTGCCGCTGGCAGCCCAGGCACAGGACTGCGCCCCGCCGCCGGACCTGAAAGACGGCTGGCGCATTGCATCGCCGCAAAGCCAGGGCATGGATGCCGCCCTGCTCTGTGCCATCGGCGCGCGCTTCGAAGCATGGAAAGAAGCCAACGCCCATAGCGTACTGGTGTTGCGCAACGGCCAGCTGGTCTATGAGCGGTATTTCACCGGCGAGGATTACCGCTGGGGCAATCCGCTCGGCAGCGTGACCCATGACGCGACCAAACCGCATGACCTGCGCTCGATCAGCAAGAGCGTGGTGTCGCTGCTGGTGGGCATTGCCGTTGACCGCGGCTGGATCAGCCTCGACCAGTCGGTCTTCGCCTTCTTCCCCGAGCATGCCGACCTGCGCACACCGGCCAAGGATGCCATCACCATCCGTCACCTGCTGACCATGTCGGCCGGGCTGGAATGGAATGAGGATCTGCCCTACAGCAACCCGCGCAACAGCGAAACCGCGATGAACAATGCGCCCGATGCCGCGCGCTATGTGCTGGGACTGCCGCTCATGTCGACACCGGGCCAGGTCTACAACTACAGCGGTGGCTCGGCGGAAGTGCTGGCGGCAATCCTGCAGAAGGTCTCGGGCCGGCGCATCGATGTGCTGTCAAGGGATGAACTGTTCGCACCGCTCGGCATCGCCGGGTCCGAATGGGTGTCCTGGCGCGAGCGCCCGGTGGTGGCATCGGGGCTGCGGCTGCGTCCCCGCGATCTGGCCAGGATCGGCCAACTGGTGCTCGACAAGGGCCGCTGGCAGGGACAGCAGATCGTTTCGGAAAACTGGATTGCCGAGTCCATTGCGCCGCAGATCAACGGCCAGGGCGTGTTCTTCTACGGCTATCAATGGTGGCTCGGCCGTTCGCTGGTGGAGAAGCGCGAGACCGTCTGGGCGGCGGGCTACGGCCATGGCGGCCAGCGCCTCTATATTCTGCCGGAACAGAATATCGTGATCGTCGTGCATGCCGGACTCTATGCCAGCCCATTACAGGGTGCGGTCGGCCATATCATACTCAACCGCCATGTGCTGCCGGCTGTTTCCATACGCTGAATCTATCAGCACACATCCATTTATTTGATCGCGCCGCGCCTTGCCTCGCGGCCGCTTTTACTTACCCTGCGGCGCAGTTTTGTTCAGGGAGTTTGTCATGCGTATTGTCGCTTTTCTTGCTGTTGTTTTGTTTGCCCTGCCGTCACTGGCGCAACAGACCGTGCGCATCGCCTTCATCGATCCGCTGTCGGGCCCGGCCGCCGCTGTCACCGAGAATGCGCTGAACCACCTGAAGTTCATGGCCGAGCGGCTGTCGGACAAACAGACGGCCTATGAGATCACCGGCTATGACAACAAGCTGAATGCGCAGGAGAGCATCATCCAGGCGCAGAAGGCGATCGATGCCGGCATCCGCATCATCGTGGCCGGCAACAGTTCGGCCGCCGCCGGCGCGCTGAATGAATTCATCATGAAGCATAACGAGCGCAACCACGACAAGGCGGTGCTGTTTCTCAACATCTCGGCGATCGATCCGGCGCTGACCAACGACAAATGCAGCCCGGCGCATTTCCGCTTCGATGCCCATGCCGACATGAAGATGATGGCGCTGGCGCAGTTCATCGCCACGCAGCCGCAGATCAAGCGCGTGTACCTGATCAACCAGGACTATTCCTTCGGCCAGGCCGTGCGCGCCGCCGCGCTCGACATGCTGAAGCGCCTGCGCCCGGATATCGAGATCGTGGGCGACGACCTGCATCCGCTGGCCAAGATCAACGACTTCTCGCCCTATGTGGCCAAGATCAAGGCGAGCGGCGCCGATTCGGTTGTCACCGGCAACTGGGGCAACGATCTGGCGCTGCTGCTGAAAAGTGCCGCCGATGCCAGCCTGCAGACCGGCTGGTATACCTATTACGCCAGCGGCATCGGCAGCCCGACGGCGATCCGACAGACCGGACTGGCGCATCGCGTGTTTGCCGTGATCGAGGGCCATTCCAACATGGCGATGAATGATCGCCTGGATGCGGATTACCGCGCGCGGTTCGGCGGCAGTTTCAACGTGCCGCGCGCCCGCCTGCTGATGGACATGCTGCACGATGCCGTACGGAAGGCGAAGAGCGTCGAGCCGAAGGCGATTGCCGCGGCCCTGCAGGATGCGACGCGCACCACCATGTATGGCGGCGTGGCGACGATGCGCGCGAGCGATCACCAGGTGCTGCAGGATCTCTACATCACCTCGTTCGGCCCGCTGGAAGGCGGCATGACATACGACGAGGAAAAGACCGGCTGGGGCTGGAAGACGGCCGGCAAGGTGACGGCCGCGCAGACCGCGCTGCCGACCACATGCAGGATGGCCGCTTTCTGAGATACGCCACAGACCGTCATCCTCGGGCTTGTCCCGAGAATTCATCTGCGCGTTCCGATGCGCGGTGGGTTGGAATGGACCCTCGGGTCAAGCCCGAGGGTGACGGTTATGGGAGAGTGACTCTCTCGTCAGCGATGATCGCAGTCGACAGGACCGATTCCGCAAATTCATAGGACGTCATGCCCGGGCTTGTCCCGGGCATCCATCTGCATGTTCCGATCCGCGGAGAGTTGGGATGGACCCTCGGCATAAATCCGAGGGTAGCGACATTTTTTAATGTCGCTTAACTGTCCAGCCGCCTAGGACGTGGTCGCCTGCGATGCGGTGACCAGATCGACCGGCTGGTCGAGATCGAGGCCGGCTTTCTCGAAACCCTTGCGCCAGTCGTTCAGATGACGGCGCGTCCACAGCCGCGCCATCTCCTTGTCGCGCGTGCGCAGCGCCTGCACCAGCATGCGATGCGCTTCCACCAGGCGGCGCGCGCCCGCCACCGTGCCCTGCACCGCCACATGGGTGGTGGGATAGATCAGCATGTTGGAGGGTTCGCGCGCCATTTCCAGCACGCGGTTGCGGCCGGTCTTTTCCAGCAGCAGGTGGAATTCCGTGTCATAGGCCGCCACGGCCGCCGGGTCGTCCATCGCCGCCTCAGTGGCGTCGATATTGGCATCGAGCCCGCGCATGTCGTCGTCGGTAGCGCGGTCGACCGCCAGATCGATGGTGGCCAGGCTGAGCGCCATGGTCGCTTCCCACAATTCGCGGAAGGTGACCTGGTGGAGCACCAGCGCGCGGCTGGCGCGGGTGGCGAGCTGGTCGTAATGCGGCAGACCGACGGCGAGCCGGCGGCTGGAATCGCGCTGCACCATGCCGCTCTGTTCGAGCAGGCGGATGCCTTCACGCACGGTCGACCGGTTGACGCCGAACTGGCGCACCAGCTGGGCCTCGGTGCCGATCGGATCGCCGGGGCGCAGGCGGCCGGACAGAATCTCGCGCTCGATCGCCTCGGCCACCATCTGGTAGGCCGGCACCGGCGTGATGCGCGCGAATTTCTCGGCGACCTCAGACATTTACCCCCCGTAACAACCGGCAGTTGGCCGGACTTTCCAGAATCGTTTGAACTGCCAGCCCGGTATTTCTACCGGCCGAGACCTGCCACGGTCCAGCCATGGCGTCCCTGCAGGAGACTATTTGACTTAGGTCGGATTGTCCGACAATCATAGTCGCCAAGCAAATATAAAAACGGTCCGGGAGGCCGCGCTGATGAAAGTGTGCATATCCAGGCTGGCCGCCATGGCCGGCTTTGCCGCCCTTGCGCTCCATGCTCCGCTGACGCTGGCCGCAGAATTGCTGCCCAAAGCCGATCCGGCCACGCTTGGCTTTGCGCCAGACCGCCTTGCCCGCATCAGCGCGCGCCTGAAGGCCGACTCGGAAGCGCAGGTCATTCCCGGCGCCGTGCTGCTGATCGCCCGCCAGGGCAAAATCGCCCATTTCGAGGCTGTCGGCCTGCAAGACCCGCAGACCAAGGCGCCGATGACGCGCGACAGCATTTTCCGCATCTATTCGATGACCAAGCCGATCGTCACGGCGGCAGCGATGATGCAGGTGGAGGAAGGCCGCTATCACATCGGCGATCCGCTGGCCCGCTTCGTGCCCGCCTTCGCGAAGGTGCAGGTCGGCGTCGAGAAACCCGCCGCGGAAGCAGGCGGCAAGCCGACGCTGGAACTGGTGGCGCCGCGCCGCGCGATCAGCATCCAGGATCTGATGCGCCATACATCGGGCATCACCTATGGCTTCTTCGGTGTGGGCGCTGTGAAAGCGCTGTATGGCGATGTGCTGAAAGGCGATCCCGACAATGCCGAATTCGCCGAGCGTATTGCAGCGCTGCCGCTGGCCTATCAGCCCGGCGCGGTGTGGGATTACAGCCATTCCACCGACATTCTCGGCCGCGTGGTGGAAGTCGTCGACAAGAAGCCGCTGAGCGCTGCGCTGAACGACCGCCTGCTCGGCCCGCTCGGCATGAAGGACACGGCCTTCTACGTCACCGATGCGGCCAAGCAGAGCCGCGTGGCCGAGCCGTTTGCCAATGACCGCAGCCTGGGCGGCGGCGTGGAATTCTTCGACCCGCGCCAGCGCGGCAAATTCGAAGGCGGCGGTGGCGGCCTGACCGGCACGGCGATGGATTACGCGCGTTTCCTGCAGATGCTGCTGGATGGCGGCACGCAGAACGGCAAGCGGTATTTAAGCCCGCGCATCCTCGCCTATATGACCTCCGATCATATGGGCAGCGGCGTCACGCCCGGCCCGTATTACCTGCCGGGCCCCGGCTATGGTTTCGGTCTGGGCTTTGGCGTGCGCCTGGCCCCTGGCGTCTCGGCCGATCCCGGCAGCGCCGGCGACTATTACTGGGGCGGCGCCGGCGGCACCTATTTCTGGGTCGATCCGAAGGAAAAGATGTTCGTGGTCTTCATGATGCAGTCGCCCAAGCAGCGCCTGACCTACCGCGCCGCGATGCGCGACATGGTCTATGCCGCACTGGTGAAATGAGCATGATCCAGACCATCCTGACGCGACTGCGCAGCCTGCTGGCCGCGCTGCTGTCGCGCCGGCCACGGCCGGTTGCGTGCAACGCCATCCATATGCCGATTGCCAGTCACACCCGCCGCTATCCCGGCCGCTCGACCGCGCTTGATCTGCGCGTGAGCCAGGGCTGGATATCCGCGGAAAGACGGCAGGCTCATCAAGATCGTCGCGCCTGAGGCGCGACCAAAAGAATTCGCCGCACGGACGGCGGATCGGCGGACCGGAAGTCGCCGCAACAAACGGATGGAGGAAACAATGCCCACTCGTCACGGGACAGCATTGGCCGTCGCCGCGCTCGCGGCCGGCCTCAGCATGACAGCACCCGCCTGGTCGCAGGTGAAAATCGCATTCATCGATCCGCTGTCGGGCGCCATGGCGCCGATCGGCGAGCATGGCGTGAAGCATTTCCAGTACATGATCGACAAGATCAACGCCAAGGGCGGCGTCAACGGCCAGAAGATGGAGCTGCTGACCTATGACAACAAGCTGAGCCCGCAGGAGACCGTGATCGCGGCGCAGAAGGCGATCGATGCCGGTGCGCGCATCCTCACACTGGGCAATGGCTCGGGCGCTGCGGCGGCGATGATCGATTTCGTCAACAAGCACAACGACCGCAATCCCGGCAAGGAAGTGGTCTATCTGAATTACGCCGCGGTGGACCCGGCCTTCACCAACGACAAATGCAGCTACTGGCATTTCCGCTGGGATGCCCATAGCGACATCAAGATGCAGGCGCTGACCAGCTACATGAAGGGCAAGCCCAACATCAAGAAGGTCTACCTGATCAACCAGGACTATTCCTTCGGTCATGCCGTGCGCAAGGCAGCCAACGAGATGCTGAAGGCGAAGCGACCCGATATCCAGATTGTCGGCGACGAGCTGCACCCGCTGGCCAAGATCACCGACTTCTCGCCCTATATCGCCAAGATCAAGGCGAGTGGTGCGGATAGCGTCATTACAGGAAACTGGGGCAGCGATATCGCGCTGCTGCTGAAGGCCTCGGCCGATGCCGGCTTGCAGGTGGATTACTACACCTACTATGCCGGTGGCGCCGGCGGCCCGACTTCGGTGAAGCAGACCGGCCTGAAGGACAAGGTCTTCCAGATCACCGAAGGCATCGCCAACATCAACACGCCGGCCAACTATGCCTGGGAAGAAGACTTCCGCAAGAAATCGGCCGGCCATGGCTGGTGGTATCCGCGCGTGCGCAACGAGATGGAAATGCTCGCTGCCGCGATGAATGAAGCCAAGTCGAATAACCCCAAGGTGTTCGCCGAGAAGCTGCGCGGCATGAAGTACAAGAACATCTATGGCAAGGACACCTACATGCGCGCGGAAGACCACCAGTTCTTCCAGGATATCTATATCTCCGCGCTGACGCCGATGACCGGCGACATGAAGTTCGACGAGGAAAACACCGGCTGGGGCTGGAAGCTGACCGCGACCATTCCGATGGGCGAAACCGACGTCGCCACCAGCTGCAAGATGGCGAAGCCAAGCTGACGACGCTAGACTGAACGACGGCCCCGGGTCACTCCGGGGCCGTTTCGTCTGCACTTTCTGCTGCGTTGCGTTACAGACGGGGGCCCTGCTTGCTGGAACTGGTAATCTTCTCCACTTTGAATGGCGTGCTCTACGGCATGCTGCTGTTCCTGCTGGCCAGCGGCCTCACACTGATCTTCTCGATGATGGGCGTGCTGAATTTCGCCCATGCCAGCTTCTACATGCTGGGCGCCTATTTCGGCTTCCAGATCAGCCAGTGGCTCGGCTTCTGGGTCGCGCTGTTTGCAGCACCCGTGCTGGTCGGCCTGATCGGCGCCGCCGTGGAACGCTGGGGCCTGCGCACGGTGCATAAATGGGGCCATGTGCCCGAGCTGCTGTTCACCTTCGGCCTCGCCTTCGTGATCGAGGAACTGGTGCAGATGATCTGGGGCAAGCTGCCGGTGGATTATCGCGTGCCGGCGGCGCTCGATTTCTCGGCGTTTGAGCTGTTCGGCACCACCTATCCCGCCTTCCGCATGTTCATGCTGCTGATCTCGGTGGCGATCTTCATCGCCCTGCTGCTGGTACTGACCCGCTCGCGCATCGGCCTGATCATCCAGGCGGCGCTGACGCACCCGAACATGGTAGCGATGCTGGGCCACAACGTGCCCAAGGTGTTCATGATGGTGTTCGGCTTCGGCTCCGGCCTGGCCGCGATTGCCGGCGTGATTGCCGGCCCCGCCCTGGTGACGCAGCCGAGCATGGCCCATGTGCTGGGGCCGATCCTGTTTGTCGTCGTGGTGTTCGGCGGCCTGGGCTCGCTGCCCGGCGCCTTCATCGCCTCCTTGCTGATCGGCCTGATCCAGACTTTTGCCATCGCCGTCAACTATTCGATCGGCGATCTGATGACCACGATTGGCGTGGCCCGCCCGCTGCAGGGCACGCTGAGCGACCTGTGGCAGGTGACCGTCGCCCAGGTCGGCCCGGTGGTGCCGTATCTGATGCTGGTGCTGATCCTGGTCTTCCGGCCCACCGGGCTGATGGGCACGCGGGAGTCGTGAGATGAGCGATACCACCGCCTCTGCCGCCGGCCGCAGCCTCTCGGCCATGGACATGCTCAAGCGCTACAGCATCTGGATCATCGCCGCCGCCATCATGCTGGTGCTGCCGAAGATCTTCACCTCGGGTGCAGCACTCACCACCATGTGCCTGATGGGCATTATGATCGTGTTCTCGCTCAGCTATAACATGCTGCTGGGCCAGACCGGCATGCTGAGCTTCGGCCATGCGGTCTATTACGGCCTCGGCGGCTTCCTCGCCGTGCATGCGATGAACACGATTGCCGGCGGCAAGCTGCCGATCCCGCTGCCCGTGGTGCCACTGGTCGGCGGCCTGATGGGTCTGGTGTTCGGCATCATCTTCGGTGCCGTTTCCACCCGCCGCGCCGGCACGGTGTTTGCCATGATCTCGCTGGGCCTGGGCGAACTGATCGCCTCGCTGTCGCTGATCCTGCGCGGCTTTTTCGGCGGCGAGGAAGGCATCACGGCAAACCGCACCAAGATGCTGACCTTCTGGGGCGTGCGCTTCGGGCCGCAGATCGAGGTGTATTACCTGATCGCCGCCTGGTGTTTTGTCTGCATGGTGGCGATGTATGCCTTCACCCGCACGCCACTTGGCCGCCTGTGCAACGCGGTGCGCGACAATCCAGAACGCACCGAGTTCATCGGCTATTCCACCCAGATGGTGCGCTTCATCACCTTCTGCATTTCCGGCTTCTTCGCCGGCATCGCCGGCGGCCTGGCCGCGATCAATTTCGAGCTGATGAATGCAGTGAACATCTCCGGCGGGCAATCCGGCGTCGTGCTGCTGATGTCCTTCATCGGCGGCATCGGCCATTTTGCCGGACCGATCCTGGGCGCGATCATCGTCGTGCTGCTGCAGGTTTTCCTGAGCGATCTGACCGGCGCCTGGATGCTGTATTTCGGCCTGCTGTTCGTGCTGATGGTGATGTTCGCGCCCGGCGGCATGGCCGGCCTGGTGATGCTGCATCTGCCGCTGGCCCGCCGCGGCACCCTGCACCGCATGCTGCCCTGGTATGGCCTGATGGCGATTCCGGCGGCGATGGGACTGGGCGGGCTGATCGCGCTGATCGAGACCGCGCATCACCAGCTGGTGCGTACCGCCAACGACGGCCCGGCGATGACCCTGTTCGGCATCGCCTACAATTCCAACAGCATCCTGCCCTGGCTGGCGGCGCTGGGGCTGATCGGCGGCGCGCTGCTGCTGGGACGGAAATGGGGGCCGCAATTCGCCGATGCCTTCGGCACGGCCGCGCATGGTGCGGAGACCGGAAAATGACCGCGCTTGCATTGCACGATATCCACAAGAGCTTCGGCATCACGCCGATCATCCGCGGCGTGTCGCTGGCCGTGGGCAAGGGCGAACGCCATGCCATCATCGGCCCGAACGGTGCCGGCAAGTCGACATTGTTCCACCTGATCTCCGGCCGCTTCGGTGTCAGTTCGGGCCGCATCGACCTGAATGGCGAAGACATCACCGGGCTGAAACCCTACGAGATCAACCGCCGCGGCCTGTCACGCAGCTTCCAGGTCACCAACATCTTCCCCAAGATGACGGTGTTCGAGAATCTGCGCTGCGCCGTGCTGTGGCATCTGGGCTACCGCTATTCCTTCTGGCATAACGTGCGCAAACTGAATGATGCCAATGATCGCGCCGATGTGATCCTGCAGCAGATCGGCCTGGCCGAGCGGGCCCAGTTCCCCGCCGGCATGCTGACCTATGCCGAGCAGCGCGCGCTGGAAATCGGTATCACCATTGCCGGCGGCGCCGGGGTGGTGATGCTGGACGAGCCGACAGCCGGCATGAGCCGTTCGGAGACCGCGCATTTCGTCAACCTGATCCGCAAGGTGACCGAAGGCCGAACCCTCATCATGGTCGAACACGACATGGGCGTGGTGTTCGACCTGGCGGATCGCATCTCGGTGCTGGTCTATGGCCAGATCATCGCATCTGACACGCCGGCCAACATCCGCAGCAACACGGCGGTGCAGGAAGCCTATCTGGGCCATGCACTGGAAGCGGAGCATTGACGATGACTGAACCCATGCTGCAAGTGCGCGACCTGCACGCCTATTACGGCAAGAGCCATATCCTGCATGGCGTGAGTTTCGACGTGAAGCCGGGCGAGATCGTCTCGCTGCTCGGCCGCAACGGCGTCGGCCGCTCGACCACGATCAAGGCGATCATGGGTGACGTGCCGCCACAGGGTTCGATCGTCTTCAAGGGCAGGGAGATCGCCGGCTGCAAGCCGCATGAGATCGCCCGGCTGGGCCTTGGCTATGTGCCGGAGAACCGCGACATCTTCCCCGGCCTCACCGTGCGCGAGAATCTCTATCTCGGGCAGAAGACCACCAAGGGCGGCGGCCGCTGGAGCATGCAGGACATGTTCGACATCTTCCCGCGCCTGGAAGAGCGTGCCGATACCCAGGCCGGCGTGCTGTCGGGCGGTGAGCAGCAGATGCTGACCATGTGCCGCACCCTGATGGGCGATCCCGACCTGGTGATGGTGGACGAGCCGACCGAGGGCCTGTCGCCGATGATGGTGGAAAAGGTCGGCGCCCTGCTGGAACGCATCGCCGCGCGCGGCGTGTCGATCCTGCTGGTCGAGCAGAAGCTGACCATCGCGCTGAAGATCTGCCAGCGGCTGTATGTGATGGGCCATGGCCATATGGTGTTCGAGGGCACGCCGCAGCAGTTGAAGGACAACGCCGCCATCCGCAAGGAATGGCTGGAGGTGTAACGCAAGGGTCGCAGATCAGGCTTGCATCGCTGCCTGTGCGTGCATCAGACTGGGCTCTGGCGCTCTCAGCAAAGGCCTGATCCCATGGATATCTCTCCCGCGACGATCGTACTGGTCGTTCTCGCCATTCTGGTCGTCGTCACCATCCTCGCCGGCGTCAAGACCGTGTCGCAGGGCCAGCAGTGGACGGTCGAGCGGTTCGGCCGCTACACCCGCACGCTGACGCCCGGCATTCACCTGATCATCCCCTATATCGAGCAGGTGGGTCACAAGATCTCGGTGATGGAGATCGTGCTAGAAATCCCCGAGCAGGAGGTCATCACCAAGGACAACGCCACGGTCACCGCAGACGGCATTGTCTTTTACCAGATTCTCGATGTGGTGAAGGCCGCCTACGAAGTGCAGAACCTGACCATCGCACTCAGCACCCTGGCGATGACCAATGTGCGTGCCGTGATCGGCGCCATGGACCTGGATGAAGCCCTGTCGCAGCGCGACCAGATCAATCGCCGGCTGCTGTCGGTGATCGATCAGGCCACCTCGCCCTGGGGCGTCAAGGTCACCCGCATCGAGCTGCGCAACATCCAGCCACCGCAGAATCTGCTCGACGCCATGGGCAAGCAGATGACGGCGGAGCGCAGCAAGCGCGCGGAAATCCTGGCCGCCGAAGGCGAGAAACAGGCCGCCATCCTGCGCGCCGAGGGCCAGAAGCAGGCTGCCGTGCTGGAGGCCGAAGGCCGCCGCGATGCCGCACAACGCGATGCCGAAGCACGCGAGCGGCTGGCCGAGGCCGAGGCACGCGCCACCAAGTCGGTCAGCGACGCGATCTCGGGCGGCAATATCGCCGCCATCAATTATTTCGTCGCGCAGAAATACATCGAGGCCTTCGCCAAGCTGGCCGAGAGCCCGAACCAGAAGATGATCATGATGCCGATGGAAGCCACCGGCATCGTTGCCAGCCTGGCCGGCATCGCCGAACTGGCCAAGGAAGCCCAGGGCCGCGCGACCACCGCCGTGCCGCCCAAACCCTGGGGCGAACCGAAAGCATGAGGCGCTGACCATGCCATTCACTCTGCTTGCCTGGCATTGGCTGGCGGCCGGCCTGATTCTGGTGGTGCTGGAAGTCGTGGTCTCCGGCAATATCCTGGTCTGGCTCGGCCTACCCGCCCTGGCCGTAGGCGCCATCCTGCTCGCCTTCCCGGAGCTGTCGCTCGCCGCGCAGCTTGGCCTGTATGGCGTCCTTGCTGTACTGGCACTCGGCTGCGGCCTGCTGCTGCGGCGCCATCGCACCAGCAGCGAGCAAACCGTCAATACCGGCACAGCCCGTCTCATCGGCCAGCATGCCGTCCTGTCCAGCGCATTGCAGGCCGGGCGCGGCGAGATCCAGCTGGGCGACAGCTTCTGGCCGGTCAGCGGCCCCGACCTTCCGGCCGGCACTGAAGTGGTGATCGTTGCCGCCGATGGCGTTGTGCTGCAGGTCGAACCGAAAGCCTGAACGGCCGACCTAAACCTCGGTCACCAGCTTGAGTCCGATGATGCCGGCGACGATCAGCCCGATGCAGGCGAGCCGCAGCAGGGCCGCACTTTCACCGAACAGAACGATGCCGAGCACCACGGTGCCGATGGTGCCGATGCCGGTCCAGATCGCGTAAGCCGTGCCAAGCGGCAGGGTCTTCAGCGCCAGGCCGAGCAGGAAAAGGCTGACCACCATTGCGCTGACGGTGGCCAGCGTCGGCCACAGCCGGGTGAAGCCATCGGTGTATTTCAGGCCGACCGCCCAGCCCACTTCGGCGAGACCGGCGAAAAACAGAATGATCCATGCCATGGCGAATGATCCCTTCGCGCAACAGCAGGGTCGTCCCTGCCGATCCTCAACATGCCAAGCCGGGCCGTCCCGGCAGGCCTGATATGGCGTAGCGCAACGCTGGTGGCAAGCACGACTGCTGGCGCGGGATCAGCCGGCGCGAGGCGGCGTCATGATCTGTGCGGCCAGCAGCATATCCGGGGTCTCGCCATCGCGGGCCAGCGGCAGAATCAGCCCTTCAAAATTCGCCGACATGCCGGTGGCGGTGGTCCCGCTGACACTGGCCCAGAGCGGCTGGCGCGCCTGCATCGCCTGCAGATAGGCGGCATGGGCGCGCAGCGCGAAATGCGGGTCGGGATGCTGGTCGAGGAACCGCCCGGTCAGATCGAAGCCGCGGTAATCCGTCACCGCGCTGCCGAACAGCCGATAGCGGAACCGCGGTCCGGTCTCGGCCGAAACGATATCGAGCAAGAAAAGATGCCCGAGCAGATAGGCCAGGTCTTCCGGCTGGAAATCACCGCGTGACGGCAGGCTGCGGCCGGCACGCCAGCGATCCCAGGCCTGCAACAGGCGCCGCAGCCGCTCATCGCCGATCTGTTGCAACACCTGGTCCGGCGGTGCACATAGCACGCCGTGTATCTCGGCGAGGGGTTGCGTCACAAGATTCACAATCGCTTCCTTTCGCACGGCGGCGCCGCGATCAGAATTCCTGCCCGTCGTCATGCCCGGCAGCAACGGCAGAAGCCGCGACCGGTTTCGTAGCGACGGCTTATGCGGCCGGACTGTTGCCCAGTTTGAAGAAGCCGACGAGTTCGGCCAGCTGGCGGCCCTGTTCGGCGAGCGACTGCGCCGAAGCCGAGGTCTCTTCCACCAGGGCGCCATTGCGCTGGGTCATCTCGTCCATGCTGCCGACGGCCGTGTTGACCTGCTCCAGGCCGGTGGCCTGCTCGCGCGAGGCCGCGGCAATCTCGGCAACGATATCACTCACCTTCTTGATCGCGGTGACGATCTCGGTCAGCGAGGCGCCGGTCTGGTTCACCAGCGCGGCGCCGGTTTTCACCTGGGCATTGGATTCCGCGATCAGCGCCTTGATATCCTTTGACGCATTGGCCGAACGCTGGGCCAGCGCCCGCACTTCCTGCGCCACCACGGCAAAGCCCTTGCCGGCTTCGCCTGCCCTCGCCGCCTCAACACTCGCGTTGAGCGCGAGCAGGTTGGTCTGGAAGGCGATCTCGTCGATCAGGCCGATGATATCAGCGATCTTCTGCGCACTGCCCTCGATCTTGGTCACCGCCGTCACCGCATCACTGACCACGCTGCCGCCCTTTTGCGCCGTGTCACGCGCAACAACCGCCAACTGGTTGGCAGCCTGTGCATTGTCGGCATTCTGCTTCACGGTGGCCGTGATCTCATGCATCGAGGCGGCGGTTTCTTCAATCGAAGCGGCCTGCGATTCCGTGCGACTGGCCAGATCCTGGCTGCCGGTGGAGATTTCCGAAGAGGCCTCGCGCACCATATGGGCTGTCTCGGTCAGCTTAAGGGCGAAGTCCCGCAATTGTGCACTGAGGTCATTCGCACTGCTCTTCAGCTTGCCGAACACCCCGCGATAATTACCCCGCACTGTCTTGCTGAGATCACCGCCGGCCATGGCCTCCATATTGCCGGCCAGCTCGCCGGTCACGGTCTGCAGGGTCTCGACCAGCTGATTGAGGTTCTGGCTGACAACGAGCAGGAAGCCATCTTTATCGTTTTCGACAATGCGGCTGCCAAGATCGCCCGCAGCAATCTGCTCCACCAGGGCAGCAATCTCCGTGCCGGCCTGGGCCTCGCGGTGTTCCCGCGCGGCGCGGCGTGATTCCGCCTCCTGGGTCTGCCGTGCCACCTGGGCCTCGGCCTCCTGACGAGCAATGGCATTGGTCTTGAACACCAAAACGGCCTGCGCCATCTGGCCGATCTCGTCGCGACGCGTCGTGGAAGGCACGTCGAGATCGACATTGCCCTGTGCCAGCCGGCGCATGATCTCGGTGAGAGTGGTCAGCGGTCCGTTCACCCGCCAAACCATCAGCATCAGGCAATAGCCTAGCAGCATCACAACGACCAGCGCGGCGATCGAACCGGCGATCAGCCGGATTTCATCCTCGGCCAGCTGCCGGGCGACAATCTCGTTGATTTCCGCATCCTGGAACTGGCTGGCCTGGCGCAGGGTCTTGCGGGCGGCGGCGGCATAATCCACCCATTCCTCATAATCCGCTTCGGTCAGCTTGGCCGTTTTCAGCTTGGCCGCAATTTTCGTGGCATAGGTATCTATATTCTGGAAAGCCTTGTCGAAATCCTGGTTCCAATATGCCGGACGCGGCTGACCGACAACGGTGCCAAGCACCTTGACGTGGTTCTGCACATCGCGATTGAAAGCTGCGATACGATCGGCCGAGCCGGGGGCGGAATACACGCCGGCCAGAACGCCCAGCAGGCGATTGTTCAATGCCTCGGTCGCCTGGAGAATGTCGGCGATCTCGGCCTTCTCACGCAGGTCATGCGTCGTGAAGGATTTCAGGAATCCGTCGCTCTGGTAGATCGCAAGCAACAGGAAGGCCGCCATGCCCATCGTGGTGATCGCGCCCAGAATCAACGAGATCGAGACCTTCAGGAAGGTCCGATGCATCACACTCAAACCCGACATGGTAGTGCTCCGTCATATTGCCTCCGGCATGTCATCTGCCGGTTTTCGTGTTGATCATAAAACATGAAGGCGGTGCGCCTGGCGCCCCGCCTTCATCGATCTGCAACGGTTTCAGTTCTCAACCGGGAATCCGCTGGCGCTCCAATCGGCCCAGCCGCTGCGCAGCCAGTTGACGTTCTTGAAACCCGCCGCCACGGCCGCCTTGACCGCGTAGACAGCGCTCCAGCCGTCAGTGCCATGGCCGTGAATGATGATCACGGCATCCTTGTCGGCGCCGAGGATCGCGGTATCCATGGTCTTGTCATTGGCGTTGACCGCCGCGCTGGCCGACTTCGCGCCCGGAATATGGCCGTCGGCAAAGGAGGCCTTCTTACGCACGTCGAACACCTTCGCACCCTTGGCCAGCAGCGCCTTGGCATCGGCCGCGGCAATGGTCTTGGCGCCGTCCAGCGTGGCCGGGGTCTCCCCGGTCTGGGCGAAAGCGGGCACCGTCATGGCAAGGCAAGGCAGCAGCACCAGAACCCGTGCCAGACGGGTCAATGTAATCCAACGCATCCGTATCTCCTGTTGTTCTTCTTCCGGAGCGCAGGATTGATTTCGCCGCGCCCTTATTGCGGGCCGGACGGTATGGACGTACCCCATAAAACTCAAATAACTAAACGATAACCTATCGGAATGCTTAGGATATTACCGTTTTGCGGGTATTCCGGTGCTAGAATTCTTGCCAGTCCTCGCCACCGGCCGCGGCAGCCGGTGCCGGTGCCGGTTTTGGTGTGGCAACCGGTTTCGGCGCCGGTTTTGCAGCCGGCTTGGCCGTCGCCACAACCGGCCGCAGGGCCGGCTTGGCGACCGGCCGGACAACAGCCGGTTTCGCCGCTGCAACCGGCGCAGCGGCTGAACGCACCATCGTGTCGCCACCGGTCTTGAAGAAGCCGACCAGACCGGACAATTCGCCGGCCTGATTGGCCAGATTTTGCGCCGAGGCCGATGTCTGTTCCACCAGTGCGCCGTTGCGCTGGGTCATCTCATCCATGCTGCCCACGGCGGTGTTGATCTGCTCCAGGCCGGTGGCCTGTTCGCGCGAGGCCGCCGCAATCTCGGCGACGATATCGCTCACCTTCTTGATCGCGGTAACGATCTCGGTCAGCGAGGCACCGGTGCGACCGACCAGATCGGCGCCGGTTTTGACCTGGCTGTTCGATTCCTGGATCAGCGCCTTGATGTCCTTGGACGCATTGGCCGAACGCTGCGCCAGGGCACGCACCTCCTGCGCCACCACGGCAAAGCCCTTGCCGGCCTCACCTGCTCTCGCTGCCTCCACGCTGGCATTGAGGGCCAGCAGGTTGGTCTGGAAAGCGATCTCGTCGATCAGGCCGACGATGTCGGAAATCTTCTTCGCACTGGACTCGATCTGGGTCACGGCCGTCACCGCATCGGCCACCACGCTGCCGCCCTTTTCGGCGGTATCACGGGCCGCGACTGCCAGCTGGTTGGCAGCCTGGGCGTTATCCGCATTCTGCTTCACCGTGGCCGTGATTTCATGCATCGAGGCTGCGGTTTCCTCGATACTGGCTGCCTGCGATTCCGTGCGCTGGGCCAGATCCTGCGATCCTGAGGAAATCTCGCCCGAGGCATCGCGCACGGTATTCGCGCTTTCGCCCAGGCGGGCAGCGAAATCGCGCAGCCGCGTCACGGTCTCACGCGCCGCATCGGCAAGGTTGCCGAAGGCGCCCTGATACTGGCCCGATGTCGTGGTGGTGAGATCGCCCTCGCTCAGACCGCGCAGAACCCGGCCCAGATCGGCCAGCACACCCTGCAGCGTATCGGCCAGGCCATTCATCTGCTGCGACAGATCGCGGAACACGCCATCCTTGCCGGCCAGATCGATACGGCGCGACACGTCGCCGGCGCCGATGGCAATGCAGAATTGCGAAATCTCGCGGCTGATCGCCGCTTCGCTGTCGCGCTGTTCGGTCATACGCAGCCGCTCCGTCTCGGCGCGGCCACGCTCGTCAGCCTCCAGCCTCGTCTTCTCTTCTGCATTGCGCTGGAAGATACCCAGCGCCTTGGCCATGTCGCCGATCTCGTCACTGCGGTCGCCATAGCCGATCTGCGCCGCCTGGCCCTCGGCAATGCGCGTCATCGTCGTCGTCATCGCGCCCAGCGGACTGACCACGCGGCGCAGGAAAAAGATCGCGCCGCCCAGCAGCAACAGCAGCGCGGCCAGGATAATACCTCCCTGGATGACCAGCGCCTGTGTGCGCTGGGCAATCAGATCGTCGGCGATCCGCAACGCCTCGGCCACAGCCGCATCGCGCAGGAAGCCAGCGAAATAGAGATTGGGGTTATGACGGGCACGAAACTCGGCGACCGTGAATGGCCATTGACCACCCTTGTCGCTGCCGGCAAGGATCTCGTCATACATGCCGGGAATGGTCTTGAAATAGGCCTGATAGGTCTTGTCCACCTCGGCCTTCAGCGCCGGCGAGGCACTGATCATCTGCATCGTCATGGTAACACGATCCCACAGCGCGGCGATGCGCCCGTTGAAATCGTGGTAGCGCAGCAAAACTTCCGGCGGGATCGGCTTGCCTGAAACGATCACATTGGTCATCGGCGTGGCGCGCGCGCTGCCAGTGGCACGCATGTCGGCGGCCAGCCGGGCCAGCACCATAGTCGCCGCGACATCGGAATCGGCCTGGCTGATCGCCGCATCATGGGCATTGAGCGCCGGCGTCATGCTGCCGACCAGATCGATGAAGGCCTGGGCATAGCCGCGCAGCACATCCTGCGGGCGCTCGGGCAACGGCCGGGCAAGGGCGGCATCCACCTTTTTGCGCCAGTCGAGCACCGTGGCCTGGGCCTGTTCGATCCGCCGCAGGTCGATCGCCGGATGCTGCAGCGCGCGCGCCTGAGCCAGCAGGGTCTTGAAAGCCTCATCCGTGGCGGCACGCGGCTTGGCAAGGGTATCAGATTTCGGATCGCCGATCCTGGCCTCGAACAGTGCAGCATTGTCGGCGCCGCGTTCAATACCGATCAGCTCATTGGCACGCATCAGCGAACCCTGCATCTCTGCGAGCCCGCGTGCCGTGACAGCGCTTTGCCGGTCGTTAAAGGCTTCGCGGATCATCACACCGGTCACGCCGAGCACAATCACGGCAATCAGCAGCATGAGGATCATGAAACTGTTACGGATACGCATGGGAAATCCTCCCTGAGCATGTCGCCGGCTTGCAGGCCGGCCTGTCGTTTCGCGAAAGAACGCGCGGCGCGCGCCCGATCAGAATTCCTGCCAGTCGTCGCCGCCAGCGGCGACAGCGGGCTTTGGGGCCGGTTTGGGTGCAGGCGCAGAAGCCGGAGCGGGCTTTGACGCCGGTTTCGGTGCCGCGGCAACCGGTTTCGGTGCGGCGGCAGGTGTTGGCCGCGCCGCCGGAACCGCCACGGGCTTTGCAGCAGCCGGTCTTGCTGCGGCCGGCACAGCGGCAGTCATGCCGCCGCCCAGCTTGAAGAAGCCGACGAGTTCGGCCAGCTGACGGCCCTGATCGGCCAGCGACTGCGCCGAAGCCGAAGTCTCTTCCACCAGGGCACCGTTGCGCTGGGTCATCTCGTCCATGCTGCCCACGGCGGTGTTGATCTGCTCCAGGCCGGTGGCCTGCTCGCGCGAGGCCGCGGCAATCTCGGCGACGATATCGCTCACCTTCTTGATCGCCGTGACAATCTCGGTCAGCGAGGCGCCGGTCTGGTTCACCAGCGCGGCGCCGGTTTTCACCTGGGCATTGGATTCGGTGATCAATGCCTTGATGTCCTTGGACGCATTGGCCGAACGCTGGGCCAGCGCCCGCACTTCCTGCGCCACCACGGCAAAGCCCTTGCCGGCCTCGCCCGCCCTTGCTGCCTCAACACTCGCATTCAGCGCCAGCAGGTTGGTCTGGAAGGCAATCTCGTCGATCAGCGACACGATGTCGGAAATCCGGCGCGCGCTCTCCTCGATCTGGGTCACTGCCGTGACCGCATTGGCCACCACGCTGCCACCCTTTTCCGCCGTGTCGCGCGCCGCAACCGCCAGCTGGTTTGCCGCCTGGGCATTATCCGCATTCTGCTTCACGGTGGTGGTGATCTCATGCATCGAGGCGGCGGTTTCCTCGATGGAGGCCGCCTGCGATTCCGTGCGTTGCGCCAGATCCTGCGATCCCGAGGAAATCTCGGCCGAGGCCGTGCGCACTGTCTGGCTGCTTTCGCCCAGCTTGCCGGCGAAATCGCGCAACTGCGAGACAGTCTCGCGGGCCGCTTCGGCCAGTTCGCCGAAAGCGCCTCTGTACTGGCCCGAAGCCGTGGCGGTCAGGTCACCATGACTCAGGCCCCGCAGCACGCGGCCCAGATCGCCCAGCACATTCTGCAGTGTATCGGCCAGGCCGTTCATCTGCTGCGACAGGTCGGCGAACACGCCATCCTTGCCGGCCATATCGATGCGGCGCGACACGTCGCCCTCGCCCACGGCGGTGCAGAACTGGGCGATCTCGCGGCTGATCGCCGCCTCGCTCTCGCGCTGCTCGGCCATACGAGCGCGTTCGGCCTCGGCACGATTGCGTTCATCGGCTTCCATGCGGGTCTTTTCATCGGCGTTGCGCTGGAAAATACCCAGTGCCTTGGCCATATCGCCGATCTCATCCGTACGGGCGCGATAGCCAATTTCTGCCGACTGGCCTTCAGCGATGCGCGTCATGGTGACGGTCATCGAGCCCAGCGGGCTGACCACACGGCGCAGGAAGAAGGCCGCACCGGCAATCAGCAGCACTACGCCGAGGCCGGCAAGACCTGCCTCAATCATCATGTGACGCGTGCGTTCGGCAATCAGCGCATCGGCCACCTTCAGGGAATCTGCAATCGCCGCATCGCGCAGATAGCCGGCCGTGTAGAGCAGCGGATTCTGCTTGGAGCGGAAATCGGCCATGGTGAAGGGATAGGGCTCGCCCTTGTCGCTGGCGGCACGGATCGCCGCATACATCGGCGGCAGGGTTTCATAGAAGGCCTTGCGGGTTTCCTCGACCTTTGCCTTCAGCTCGGGCGACGGATCGAGCGATTCCAGGCTCATGACGATGCGGGCCCAGATCGCATCGACCTTGCCGCTCTGCTCAGACAACAAAGTGGCGCTGGCCGGCGGGATCGGCTTGCCGGACGCAACGACATTCACCGTGGTGGTGCCGCGCACGCTGGCCTCGGCACGCATGTCGGCGGCCAGACGCGCCAGCTCTATCGGCGCGGAAACATCTTCATCAGCACGGCTGATTGCTGCACCGATGGCATTCAGCAGTGGTACGGTATCGGTGACCACCTTGGTCAGCGCCGGCACATAGCCGTTCATTACATCGGCAGGGCGTTCGGCCATCGGCCTCGTCAGGGCGGCTTCGGTGCGCTTGCGCCAGTCATCCAGCGTCGCCTTCATCGCCTGGATACGGCGGGTGTCGATGGCGGGATGGCCCGAGGCCTGGGCCGCAGCGAGTGCGGCGGCGATGGTGTCATCGGTGGTCTTGCGCGGCTTGGCAATGAACTCGTTGTTCGCATCCATCGTCTTGGTATCGCGCAGCGCAGCGTTATAGGCGCCGCGCTCGATGCCGAGCAGTTCGACGATGCGCAGCAGCTCGCCCTGCGTGGCAGCGAGGCCACGGGCGACGACGGCGTTCTGCCGGTCTTTATAGGCGTCGTTGATGATCTGCCCGGCCAAGCCGAGCACGATGACGCCGATGACGGCAACGAAAACAAGAAAGCTGGCACGAATGCGCATACCGATATCCCCTTCAGGCTCGCGAACCGGAGCCGTTTCATTACGGGGACCATAGCCGAAGCTCAGGGCACGACCTAAGCGTGATTTTCTCAGGTTACCGGGAATTAATACCGGGCGCTGGTGACGCAGTGCGGTACTGCGCGCATAGGGCGAAGTGGCGTGCCGCTGTCTGCTATCCGGATACTGACGATGACGGGATGTGGCTCAGGCAGGAAGGAAACCGGCTGCCATCGCAAGATGGCGGCCCCAAGCGACAAAGAAAACGGCTGCCATCTTGCGATGGCAGCCGTGGAAAACCGTCCGGGCGGAGGGGCGGGAAGCCCGGACGGGATGCGAAATATTTATTCGGCGGCGGCTGCCAGCGTGCTGGCGAGCGCGACTTCGCCATCCAGCGTCGCCGCCACTGCATGCACCACGGCGGCGATACGCACGGCAGCCTGCACCTGTTCGGCCGAGAGGCCGCCCTTGCGCAGCTCATGCTCATGGGCCGTGAGGCACATGCCGCAGCCGTTCACGGCCGAGACCGCGAGCGACCACAATTCGAAATCGACCTTGTCGACGCCGGGCTTGCCGATGATGTTCATGCGCAGCTTGGCGGGCATGGTCTTGTACTGGTTCTCGGCCACGCCTTCGCCCATCAGATGGACGAAGCGGTAGTAGATGTTGTTCATGCCCATGATGGCGGCAGCAGCCTTGGCGGCTTCGAACGCCTCCGGCGACAGCTTGGGCGCAAATTCGGCGACGATGGCCTGGATCACGCTGGGCTCGCGGGAGGCCAGCGCGGAGGCGATGAAGGTGCCGGCACGCTGCTGCTCGGTGAGGCCCGGCTCGGTGGCGAGCGAACCCAGGTTGAGCTTGAGATCGCGGGCATAGTCAGGCAGGCGGGTCTTCAGGCTTTCGAGGCTCATAGCGAGGCTCCTTTTCTTATCGTGCAGTCAGACTGGGGAGGCTTTCGCCGTGTCCCGGGATGAAGCGGGGTGGGACACGGCGAACCCTTAGGCGAGGCTCAGGCGGCCTTGAGGACGTCTTCGCCCTTCTGCCAGTTGCAGGGGCAGAGTTCGTCGGTCTGCAGTGCGTCGAGCACGCGCAGCACTTCGGCGGGGTTACGGCCGACGCTGAGGTCGTTCACCGAGACGAAGCGGATCACACCTTCCGGATCGACGATGAAGGTGGCGCGCAGGCAGACGCCCTCGGCCTTGTCGAGGATGCCGAGCTCCTGGCTCAGCTCGCGCTTGATGTCGGCGAGCATGGCGAACGGCAGATCCTTGAGGTCGGCGTGGTTGTTGCGCCAGGCCAGATGGACAAACTCGGAATCGGTCGAGACGCCGTAGACGACGGTGTCGCGGTCATTGAAGTCGCCGTTGAGCTTGCCGAAGGCGGCAATCTCGGTCGGGCAGACGAAGGTGAAGTCCTTCGGCCAGAAGAACACGACCTTCCACTTGCCCTTGTCGGACTCGCTGGAGATGTCGGTGAAGGCCTTCTTCGGATCGGTGGAAACAACGGCCTTCAGGTTGAAGGCGGGAAACTTGTCGCCGATGGTCAGCATGGGTAAACGCTCCTCTACTTGGTCTTGGTTGCAGTCCGGGGCGGCGGGGCTGGTCAGTGCTGTCCCGCTCGCAGTGATACTTAGATGCGTTCTAATTATTCGGCAAACAGATAATTCCGATAGAATTAATCGTCTGAGGCGATTATATAGCCTGCATGATCAGCTCACCTTCCCTGCGGCAGTGGCGATATCTGGTTTCCCTGGCGGAAAACCGCCATTTTGGTAAAGCGGCCGAGGCCTGTTTCGTCACCCAGTCGACCCTGTCTGCCGGCATCCAGGAGCTGGAAACCCAGCTCGATGCCGCCCTGGTCGACCGCACAAAACGCAAAGTGGTGCTGACCCCGCTCGGCGAGGAGCTGGCCGGCCGGGCCCGCGAGCTGCTGGGCCAGGCCGAGGACATGGTGCTGCTGGCGCGCGCCGCCGCGGTGCCCTTGAGCGGGCCGCTGCGGCTGGGCGTGATCCCGACCATTTCGCCCTTCCTGCTGCCGCGCGTGCTGCCGTCGCTGCGCAAGCGCTTTCCCGACCTGCGGCTGTTCCTGCGCGAAGACCTGACCGCGCGGCTGATCGAGCAATTGCAGAATGGCAAGCTCGACCTGCTGCTGATCGCCCTGCCCTATGAAGGCGGCGCGCTGGATACCATGACGCTGTTCGACGATGACTTCCTGCTGGCCTGCCGCAACGATCATCCGCTGGCCAAGCGCAATGCCGTGAAGCTGGATGACCTGGCCGATGCGCAGCTGCTGTTGCTGGAAGACGGCCATTGCCTGCGCGATCATGCACTCGCCGCTTGCCGCTTGCCGCCGTCGTCGCGCAGAGACGGTTTCGCCGCCACCTCGCTGCACACATTGGTGCAGATGGTGGATAGCGGACTCGGCGTCACCCTGCTGCCGCAACTGGCGTTGGATGCCGGTATCCTGCGCGGCACCGATGTGGCGGCGCGGCCGCTGCAGGGCGATGATGTCGCGCGCCATATCGGCCTGGCCTGGCGACGTGGCACGCAGCGCGCCAAGGAATTCACCCTGTTCGGCGAAGCCCTGGTTGCAGCCCTGCGTCAATCAGAGGGGCGACAGCCGGACGCATCATCACCTGCCAAGAAAGCCTGACCGCATGCCGAAGACCCTGATCCGCGTCGCCACCATCGATGACGCCGACACCATCGTGAGCCTGGTGCAGGCGCTGGCGATTTACGAGAAGGAGCCGCTGAGCAGCGTGAAGCTGACGGCTGAGGATATCCGTCGCGATGGCTTCGGTGCCGAAAAGCGCTTCGAGGCGCTGATCGCCGAGCTTGACGGCGAGCCGGTCGGCTTTGCGCTGTACTTCCATAATTACTCGACCTGGGAAGGGCGGGCCGGACTGTTCGTGGAGGACCTTTTCGTGCTGGAGCGTGCGCGCGGCCATGGCCTCGGCCGCCAGCTGATCACCGCGCTGGCGGCAATTGCCGATGCGCGCGGCTGCCGGCGACTCGACCTCAACGTGCTGGACTGGAATCCGACGCGCGAATTTTACCACCGCCTCGGCATTCAGCATAAGACCGAATGGCTGCCCTACCGTATGACCCAGCCGGCCCTCGCCCGCCTGGGCGATGCAGCCGATCCCGCATGGTTTCCCGGACGTCCGCAACGCTGACGGCAGTATGGGCTGACTGCAGTGCGGCATGAGAGTGTCGCGCGGACAAAAGCCTTTGTCGTTCAACGGCCGAGTGTGAGAGACTGAGCCCAGGCGGGAACCGCCCAGGGAGATGTCGATCCAGCCATGGTCAAAAACAGGCTCGCGACCGATGCCATGATCCGCCTGCGCGCCCGCGTCGGCCTGC
>NZ_CALRUC010000051.1:0-29017 GCF_943371255.1 Ferrovibrio terrae
GCTGGCTGAAACCCGATGCGCTGGTGATGGTGGAGACCGACGCCAAGGGATCATTCGCCATCCCGCCCGGCTTCGCGCTGCTGGAGGAGCGCCAGCAGGGCCCGGCGCGGCTGACCTTCCTGCTGCGAAACTGAGCCGGCTGCGGGACCGCCCGGCACACGCAAAACGCGTACTGAAAACTCTTATACTGGCTTATTCGACTTTTATTTCTGCTTATTCCAGGCTTAAAACGGCTTATCCGGGGCTTATGGCGGCTTATTCCGGGCTTGCTTCAGCTTATTCCGTGAAACACCGCTTGCGAAACACACGTCAAAATGGTGGGCCTGCAGGTCATATAGGCAGGGATTTTCAGCCGGCAAGAGCCCGGATCACTCCATCCCGCCGCGCGCGAGGGTCTTGCCCCAGTGCCACATCAGCTCGATATCCTCCGCCGGCGAATGCCCGGCCGTCACCAGTTCGATCCGCGTGGACAGCCCCGCGCGTTGCAGCCCGGCATCGCGGGCCTCGCGCGGCGTGATGCCGAAATGGGCCCGGAACAGCGTGCTGAAATGGCTGGGCGAGACGAAGCCGAAATCGAGCGCGATGTCGTAGATGCGACGCTGACCCGGGCCGCTGATGGCCTTGAAGCAGGCCATCAGCCGGCGCCGCTGAATATGGTCGCGCACACCGCCCAACGGCGAGAACAGCCGATACAGCGTGGCGCGCGAGCAACGGAAATGCCGGCACAAACTATCCACGCCCAGCATCGGATCGCGCAGGTTGTCGTCGATATAGCGGCACAGGGTGCGCAGGGTGGCGGATCGTGCCACGGTCGATTCCACATCGCCATGAGTGGACAGGGAATCGAGCAGGCCAATGGTGGCCTGCATGATCACCGGGATTTCGGCAGCCGGGGCCGCGCGCAGGTGACGGCGCAGCGACAGCATGTGATCGCTGAAGATCAGCGCCGATGCCGACTCATCAGGAAACAGCGCGCCAGAAGCATCGACCAGATGCGCCAGTTCCTCCATCAGCAGGTCGCGCGGCAGGATCAGCGTCTGCACCTCGGCATCGGTGGATTTCGCATCCGTATCGAAGGCCAGGTTCACGGCATAGATGTTGCCCGGCTTTTCCAGAAATGTCTTGCTGCCGTTGATGCCGCCGTTTGTGCCGCGCACATAGAGTTGCAGCATCAGGTGATCGGCATCGTCGTTACGCGCCATCCAGCGCGGATCGCGGCGAAAATGCTGGGCGGAAAACGTGGTATCGGCGAACAGCGCCCGGCCGAGATGATATTGGTGGATCGTCGGCGTGCCGGCTGCACCGATCGGCTGGGCATCGAAATAGGGCGTGATGGATTCACGCCATAACGGTGCCAGCACCTCATCCGGCACCATGCCGGGCACGAGCGATGCCCTTGGAATCGACGCCTGGGGGATCTGGGGGGCCATTCTGTGCCGTCTTTCACCCTGATTCGCCGCCTGCCCGCGGCAAGCCATAGTTCCACGCCAGACCGCAGCAATGCAACGCCGAAGCGACCGCAAGGCCCGGCCATCCAAAGGCTTCTATCTCCCGGGACTGAAGCCCCGGGCGGGATATTGAAACACCGGGGCAACACTTCCGAGACAGTGGGACAATATCGCGCCGCCGGACAGGGCTAAACTAACGTTGTCTCAGAAAGAGTCTGCCTCGATGGGCCTCAGAATGGGGTTGGCACGGGGCTATGAAGAGGGGATCAACCATGGGCGACCGCAAAAAGACCGACCAATCAAGCACATCCGTCCCTGCAACCACATCTGTCGTCTTGCTGGCCGCGCATCGCAAGCATGACGATAGCGCGCATCCCAGCTTTAAAACCCTGATCGATTTCGACCTGGCCGCTGAAACCGCGTCGCTGGACGCCGGCCGTGTCTCGCAGGTTCTGGCCGCAGATTCCCTGCCGCTGGCCAACCTGCAGCCGGGGGCGCTGCCAAAACTGCTGCAGCGACCATAACCGGTTGCCGGGAGATCCGCCCTCCGAGGGGGTGGGGCGGGTCTCACTCATCCGACCGGATAGCGCGGCCCGCTACCACATCGATGCTTTGGCACGCTCCGGCCATTCACGGTCATAGGTCTCGCCACCGACCCGGTTGTTGCTCAGGGCCGCCAGGATCTGGCCGGCCGTGGGCAGGGTTTTCGGATCGACATGCAGCGCCGGGTTCCACAGATCGGCGCGCACGATGGCGCGGGCGCATTGGAAATACACCGCATCCACCGCGATCACGATCACCGAGCGCGGCGCCTTGCCTTCCATCCTGAAACTGTCGAGCAGGGCCGGATCGGTGTCGAGATGGGCGCGGCCATTGATGCGCAGCGTATTGCCCGAACCGGGGATCACGAACAGCAGACCGACGCGCGGATCGCGCACGATGTTGCGAAGTGAGTCGACGCGGTTGTTGCCGCGCCGGTCCGGGAGCATCAGCGTGCGATCATCATGGATGCGCACGAAACCGGCACGGTCGCCGCGCGGCGAGCAGTCGAGCCCTTCCGGGCCTGCCGTGGCCAGTGCCACGAAGGGCGAGGACTCGATATAGGCGCGATATTCTGGCGAGATATAGGCGATCTCCTTGGCGGTCGAGGCTTCTCCCGGCTGGCCGTAGAGCGTTTCAAGATCTTCGACGGTTTTGATGATGGTCATGCATATGTCCCTGGCGAGAGGATCGATATGCCCGTTATTTGCCATGACCGCGCGCATCGCGCCACGGATCATTGATGACATTTTACGCGGTATGCAGCGGCACTATATTTCAGCGCCGGGTTAACGACATCCCTAGTCGCGCTGATCGCCCTGCAACGCGCTGACCATGAAGGCGGTGAGCGTGATCGACATGTCGAACAGGATCACCTTCGATACCGAACCGGTGGCCGCGACGAAATCGCTGCCGCGATAGTCGGTGGTGACCACCTGCAGGAAACTGGAGAGGAAGTAGTTGTAGCCCGCGATGTACATCGGCGGCGAGACATGCGCCTTGTAATGCACATGGCCGATAGTCAGTGCGGCGATGACATACTCGTCGTCATAATGCCCTTGCAGAACCCGCAGCCAATGCCGCTGCAGATGCTGGCGGATCACGTCGCTGTCGTGGTTCTGGAAGATGCGCTCGGTTTCCGGGAAACGGCGCAGGAAGTCGTAAAACCGCGCTGACAGGCCGTTAAGATGAGCCTGCAGGATCGGCTGGACCGCCTTGAGATTCTGCCGCGTCAGATCGGTGATACCAAACCGTAGAAAGCGCGACGGCAAATCGATCTTCCTGGCCAGAAGCTGTACTTCCGGACTGGCGTGGAGGTAAGCGTCCATGTTCCTCCCGAGCGCGATGACATTGTATCGGCTCGATACAACCCTATCGTGATCGGCTGGCCATGCAAGGAAATAGCATACGTAGACGCAGCTTAGCCGCGCCTGCTCCGCATACGGCGATGTTCAGGCGATTCAACGCCGGCCGAACAGCTTCTCGATATCGGCGAGCTTGAGTTCCACATAGGTGGGACGGCCATGGTTGCACTGGCCGGAATGCGGCGTGGCTTCCATCTGGCGCAGCAGCGCATTCATCTCGTCCAAGGTCAGCCGGCGGCCGGCGCGCACGCTGCCATGGCAGGCCATGGTGCCGCAGACCTCTTCCAGCTTTTCCTTCAGCGGCAGCACATTGTCGTATTCGGCAATCGCATCGACCAGATCGCGCACCAGATTCTGCACGGCAACATCACCCAGCAGCGCCGGCACCTCGCGCACCACCACAGCACCTGCGCCGAACCCTTCCAGCACCAGGCCGAGTTCAGCCAACTCATCGGCACGGGCGGCAAGCCGCGCGGCTTCGGGCTCGGTGAGTTCCACCACCTCGGGCAGCAGCAGGGCCTGACGCGGCACGCGGCCGGATTCGAGATTGACCTTCATGCGCTCGTAGACCAGGCGCTCATGGGCAGCATGCTGGTCGACGATGACAATGCCATCGGCAGTCTGCGCCACGATATAGGTTTCATGCAGCTGGCCGCGTGCGGCACCCAGCGGATAGCTCTGTAGCGGCACCGGAGCGACGCCGGCATCCTCATTGCGTGCACCCGGCGCCAGCCCCTCGGCGATGGCAACGATCTCGCCGGTGGCATCGCGCGAGAAATCGCCCGCCGAAAAATCTCCCTGGGGAGCATTGTAGAGCGCGGCGGCCTCGGCCAGGCCGGGCAGCGAAGTGGGCCGCAGATTGTCATAGCCGCGCCAGCGCGAATTGTTGCCGCCGCCGAAGGTCGACTGGAAGGGCAGCGGCATGGTGGGAGCATTCTGAGGGCGCAGCGCGCCGAGTGCTGCCTGCGCCACCGTGGTGCTGGCGCGATGGCCGGCCTCGGCCAGCGCATGGCGCAGCGCGCCGACGATCAGGCCGCGCACCAGGCCTGGATCGCGGAAGCGCACCTCTGCCTTGGCCGGATGCACGTTGACATCGACCTGTTCGGCCGGCACCTCGAGAAACAGCGCCACCACTGGATGGCGGTCATGGCTGAGGAAATCGGCATAGGCGCCCTTCACAGCGCCGACAAACAGCTTGTCGCGCACCGGGCGGCCATTGACGAAGAGATACTGATGCTGGGCATTGCCGCGATTATAGGTCGGCAGGCCGGCATAGCCGGTGAGATGGATGCCCTCGCGCTCGGCCTTGATCGGCACGGCATTGTCGGCGAAGTCGCGGCCGAGAATCTGCTCCAGCCGACCCAGCCGCTGCGTGTTGGCCGGATCGTCCAGCAGGTTGTCGGGCACCGCATCGGCGCGGAAGCTGGTGCGGCCATCCTGCTGCAGGGTGAAGGCGATGCCGGCATGTGCCATCGCCAGCCGCTTGACGATTTCCTGCACGGCGAGGTCTTCGGCGCGGTCGGTCTTGAGGAATTTCAGCCGCGCCGGCACGGCATAGAACAGGTCGCGCACCTCAATGCGGGTGCCCTTGCCGGCCGCCGCCGGCTTCACGGCGCCGACCTTGCCGGCATCAACCTCGAGTTGCCAGGCACTGTCGCTGTCGGGCTGGCGTGTCATCAGGTTCAAACGCGCAACCGCACCGATCGAGGGCAGTGCCTCGCCGCGAAACCCGAGCCAGCGGATATCCAGCAGGTCGTCGCCCGGCAGCTTGGAGGTGGCGTGGCGTTCGACCGCGATGGCGAGATCGTCGCGCGCCATGCCCTTGCCGTCATCGGCGACGCTGATCAGGGTGCGGCCGCCGGCGGCGGTGGCGATATCGATGCGGCGCGCGCCGGCATCGATGGCATTCTCCACCAGTTCCTTCACCGCAGAGGCCGGCCGTTCGACCACCTCGCCGGCGGCGATGCGGTTGACCAGCGTTTCAGGCAGGCGGCGGATCGCCATAGCGTCAGCCACCAAGCCCGGCAGGCTGGCCGACCACGACCACCAGATAGTCGTCGCGCGCGAACAGGCGCTGCGCCACCCGGCGGATATCAGCCTGGGTCACGCCGTTGATCAGGCCGGGATAGGCGTCGATGTAATCCGGCGGCAGGCCGGTATTCTGGATCGCCACCAGCATGCCGGCGATGGCGGCATTGGAGCTGAGCCGCAGCGGGAAAGACCCGGTCATGAAGGATTTCGCCGAGGCCAGCTCGGTATCGGTGATGCCATCCCGGGCGACACGCAGCAATTCGGCGCGCACCAGCCGCAGGGCATCGCCAACCTGGGCATTGGAGGTGGCGAGCGAGCCCGACAGCAGGGATGCCGCCTTGTAGGGGCTCAGCTGGGTACCGACCGAATAGACCAGGCCGCGCTTTTCGCGCACCTCTTCAAACAGGCGCGAGGCCATGCCGCCGCCACCCAGCACCTGGTTCAGCACGGTGGCGGCATACCAGTCGGGGTCTTCGCGGGCGATGCCGGGCGCGCCGAAGATCACGATGCTCTGCGGATTGGGGAACGGAATCACCACCGGCTGCGCAGCGGTCTTCGGCGTCACCTGCGCCGGCAATGCCACCTTGGCCTGGGCCGGCAGGGCACCGAAGCTGGCATCGACCAGACGGGCGAGATCGTCGGGCGCGATATCGCCGACGGCGCCGATCACCAGGTTGCTGCGGGCAAGCAGGTCACGGGTGAAACCAGCCATCGCCGCGCGATCGATGCGCTCCAGGCTGTCGGCGCTGGCCGAGGAACGGCGGCCATAGGGGTGGTCGCCATAGGCCAGCTGGGCGAAGCGCTCGCCCGCCAGCGCATTGGGGCTGGCGCGGCTGCGTTCATAGGCCACGCGCGCCTGCGCCTTGATGCGCTGCACCGGTTCGTCGTCGAAGCGCGGCGCGGTCAGCGCCAGTTTCAGCAGCTCAAACGCGCGATTGCGATGCTGGCTCAGCGTGCGCAGCGTCACCGTGGTGTAATCGCGCTCGGTGCTGAAATCGACCGCAATCGCGGCTTCCTGCAGCGCGGTCTGGTAGTCGTCATCCGACAGATCGCCGGCACCCTCGGTGAGCAGGCCGGTGGCCAGCTGTGCCAAGCCCTCCTGCCCCAGCGGATCGCTGGACGAACCGCCACGCCAGGTCGCCTGCAGCGCCAGCATCGGGATCGCCGGTTCGCGCACGAACCAGACCTCGAGGCCGAGCGGGGTCTTGATCCGCTCGATCTTCGGTGCGGCTTCAGCCGAGACCGCGGCGCAGAGCAGCAGAACGGCGAGAAGGATGCGGCGCATCAGCTCTGCTCCTTGGGCAGCAGATAACCGGTGACAGACCGGCGCAGGTCGAACACATAACGGGCGGCGGCCAGCACCTGGTCGCGCGTCACCGCATCGACCAGCCGGGGCCAGGCCTCGACATCCTCCACCGTCAGCCCGGTGGTGAGCGCCACGCCGAAGATGCGCGCGGCACCCGAGAGGCCATCGCGGGCGAACACGGTTTCGGCCTGCATGCCGGTACGGGCGCGGCGCATCTCGTCGTCGCCGATGCCATCGGACAGCAGATCGGCGATCACGCGATCCAGCGCCGCCTCCACCTCTTCCAGCTTGCGGCCGCGCTTGGGCGAGGCGCTGAAGCCGAAAGTGCCGGGATCGAGCGACAGCGAGGAATACCAGGCGCCGGCCGATACTGCCGGCCCGTCGCCCCTGACCAGCGCCTTGTGCAGGCGGCCGGTCGGCGCATTCAGAATCTCGGCCAGCACGGCGAGCGGCACGGCATGCTGCTTCTCGCCGGCCGAGCGGCTGGGCGCCAGATAGGTGCGTCGCATCGAAGGCTGGGTGACGCGGCCGTCGGTCATGCTGAGCCGGCGCGCGGCGAGCTGGTTGGGTTCCTGCGGGCGGAAGCGCGGCGGAACCGGGCGCATCGGGATCATGCCGTAGTATTTTTCGGCGAGTGCCTTCAGCTCTGCCGGGCGCACATCGCCGGCGACGATCAGGATGGCATTGTTGGGCGCGTAATGGGTGCGGTAGAAGGTCATCGCATCATCCAGGGTCAGTCGCTGGATTTCCGCCGGCCAGCCGATCACCGGGCGGCCGTAAGGGTGGCTGAGATACTGCGCGGCATCGAGCTGTTCGCCGAACAGCGCACCCGGATTGTTGTCAGTGCGGCTGAGCCGCTCTTCCATCACCACCTGCAGCTCCGGCTTGGCGTCGGCAGCCCTGGGATTGAGCTGGCTCATGCGCTCGGCTTCCATGCGCATCACCAGTTCAAGCCGGTCGCGCGCAATGGTCTGGAAATAGCCGGTATAATCAGATGAGGTGAAGGCATTGTCGCGGCCGCCTTCGCGCGACACGATCTTGGAGAACTCGCCCGGCGGCACGCTGGGCGTGCCCTTGAACATCAGATGTTCCAGGTAATGCGCCACGCCTGACACGCCCGGCGCCTCGTCGGCAGCGCCGACGCGATACCACACCATGTGATGCACGACAGGCGCGCGGTGATCCTCGATCAGAACCACCTGCATGCCGTTGCCGAGCATGAACTGGGTCGGATTGAAAACCTGCGCCCGGCTGTCGCCGGGGGCGCCCGCAAGCCATAGAACAGCTGCGGACAGGACGGCGATCAGGCGGTTGCGCACAGGCAGCTCCGTGGACTGGGGGAAAGCTCCGTCAGAAAACACCCTCAAGCGGGCCGCGTTCGCGGCGCTTGATGGTCGGCACTGTGCCGGTGGTGGACGGCTTGCCGGTCGCCGCATTCTCGCGCAGGCGCTGGGCTTCCTTGGCCGGATCGACGGCCAGGCCGGGCTCTTCTGATCTCTGCCAGAACATCAGACGGTCGACAAAGCGGCGGTCACGCTCGGCGAGCTGGGTGAATTCGTCATTCACCTTGCGGCGGATATCGGGATCGGCATTGCCGGCGCGCGCCTGCTGCAGCAGCGCCTGCTCGCCGGCCGAGCGCGGCTGGTTGGCCACGGCCCCACGGCTCAGCGGGGTGATCTGGCCGGCCGCATCGGTGCTGTTGCCACCGAAGGCGGCAGCCGCGCGGTCACGGGCCGGCACTTCCTGCGGGCGCGGTGCACCCGGATCCGGCGGGCGCAGGCCGAACTCCGGCGGCAGCACCAGCGGCGCCTTGGTGACAACGACGAATTCATCCGGCGACTTCTTGGTCAGGCCAAGCGCCTCCTTGGTGGAGTCGCAGCCGGTCAGCGCCACAGCACAAGCCAGCAGCGCGAGGCCGCCGACAGACGGCAGGCGCAGATGTCGGCCGGCAATGTTCGGTCGACCCATGGCAAAACGATCCCTTGTTGAACGCGAGGCGGGGGATTTTAGCCCCGCGGCCGGTTCCGGCACAAGGGTGCCCGCTGCTCTCTACATCCCGGAAATAGCGCGGATTTCCGCGCCCGCACTTTGTCGTGTCAGGCCACTGCCGGGGTTCGGCCGGGCAGCCGGATGATCGCCACCGTGCCGCCCGATTCGCCGCTGGCGATCGACAGGGTGCCGCCATGCAGCTCGACGAATTTGCGGCTGATCGCCAGCCCAAGGCCTGTGCCCTCGCTGCGGCGGCGAATATTGGGGTCGCCCTGCCAGAACGGCTCGAAAATCCGCGCCAGATCCTCGGCCCGGATGCCCACGCCGGTATCCCGTACCGTGATCGTCAGGCTGCCATCGGAACCGCTGCTGCCGGTCACCCGGACGGCACCGCCCGATGGCGTGAACTTGATCGCATTGGACAGCAGGTTGAGCAGCACCTGCTTGATGGCGCGGGCATCGATGCGCGCCGGCGGCAGCGCGGAGGGGAATTCGTCGATCAGGTCGATATCGGCTTCCTGGGCGCGGCCCTTCACGATGGTGAGGCAGTCGCCGATCACCGTGGGCAGGTCGACATCCTCCAGCGACAGCTCGTAGCGGCCGGCCTCGATCTTCGACATGTCGAGGATGTCGTTGATGACATGCAGCAGATGCCGGGCGCTCATCACGATGTCTTCGGCATAGTCGAAATAGCGGTCGGAATTGGCGCCCCACATGCGCAGGGTGATCACCTCGGCAAAGCCGATGATGGCATTGAGCGGCGTGCGCAGTTCATGGCTCATATTGGCCAGGAATTCCGACTTGGCGCGATTGGCCGCGATGGCATGCTCGCGCTCGCGCGCATAGGACGATGCCAGCCGCTCAAGATCCTCGGCCTGGGCGCGCAGGCGGCTGTTGGCTTCATCGAGCGCCTTTTCCGCCAGCTTGCGTTCGGAGATATCGAGCGCGATGGAGATCACGCCGGTCACCGCGCCATTGGCGTCGAACAGCGGCACCTTGCTTTCCAGCATGGTCAGATGCGGCGCATCGATCATGTAGTAGGTGCGTTCCACATTCAGCACCGGCGCCCCGGACGCGATCATCGCGGCCTCGTTGTCATCGCTGAAGCGGACGAAGTCGTCGCGCTTGTCCGGGTGGATGCCGGGCAGCGGCAGCTCGCGCAGATGGCGGCCGATAATCAGGTCGGCCGGCAGGCCGAACACATCGGAACAGCGGCTGTTAACCAGCATGTAGCGGCCATCGGCGTCCTTCAGCGTGATCGGTGCCGGGATCGCATCCAGCACGACGCGCAGCATTTCGCGGTTGCGTTCCACCTCGGCGAGATATTCGCCACCGGCGCCCAGGATGGCATTGACCCGCTCGGTGAGCATGCCGAACTCGTCCCGCTCATGGCCTTTGGGCACGGTGATGCCGGTTTCCTGCGGCCGGCGCGGATCGGCGCGTTCGATCTGCGCCACCAGATTGAGCAGCGGCCGGGTCAGGGTGAAATAGAACAGCACGGCCAGGATCAGCGCGAGCACGAAATTGCGCACAAAGCCGGTGACAATCACCACCCAGGTGCGGCTGAGGATGCTGCGCGCCAGCAGGGTACCATCGACATCGACGCGCATCTCGCCGACCAGGTCGCGATCGCGCGGACCATAGAGCGGTCGGATCAGCGTTTCATCGGTGGATGGCAGCAAGAGGGCGAATGTCTCCGCCACGCCCCAGGCATCCTCGCTCTTTGGCGGCGTCGGGGTCTGACCGCGCTCCTGCATCGCCATGCGGCGCCCATAATTGTCATAGATCTCGGCACGCCAGATCGGCTGATATAGCAGCAGGCCGCTGACCACGCGCGCAGCCAGCTGTTCATCGAGCGCATAGGCTGCCTGCGAGGCGGCGTCGTTCAGCATATCCATCACCTGGGTGACGGTGGCTTCACGCTGGTTGACCTCATTGCGGATATCGAGGGCGATCTGGAACAGGCTGGAGAAGAAGCCCAGTAACAGCGCCGCAATCACCGTCACCTTGACCTGACGGGCGGAGAGCTGATGGCGCGCGGAATGGCGTGCGGGCGCGGGCAGCGTCATGCGCGTCCTGCGATCCCAGCCGCGCCGGCAATGACTTGCCTGACGACCTTTTGCTTTTGTGCGGCGGGCAACGGACTGTCACAGCCTGTCGCCACCCCTTTTCCGGAACGGCCTTGCCGTCCGGTCCACCCCGACCGAAGCATCCTGCCTCTCGTCCGCACGTCACCTCTAGGGGGATGCTGCCACCATTCGCGTCCGGGCGCAACGAATCGAGGGAACGCCTACCTCAAGTAGCGATCCGATCCCCCGGGCGTCTTAAGAGGCCGTCTTCTGGGGCCGGAAGCCGTCGATCAGCAGCAGGACGACACCGACCACGATGGCGCTGTCGGCCAGATTGAAAGCCGGCCAATGCTGGCCGAAGGCATGGAAATCGAGGAAATCGAACACCGCACCGAAGCGCAGCCGGTCGATCACATTGCCGATCGCCCCGCCAATGATGAGCCCGAGAGCGGCGGCCACCAGCCCGGACTGGCAGCGCCAGAGCCAGAGCCCGAGCCAGACCAGCACGCCGAGCGCGACCCCGATCAGCGTCCAGCTGCGGAAATCGCTGTCTTCCTGGAACAAGCCGAAGCTGACCCCGGAATTCCAGACCATGACCAGGTTGAAGAACGGCGTCACCACGATGCCGGCCGGGTTCTGCTGCATCAGGTCGAGGAAAAACAGCTTGCTGATCTGGTCGGCCACCAGAATGGCGACGGCCAGCAGCAGACCGAAAAGGGGGAGCCGCCGGATCATGCCGCGGACCCGACCGCGCCGGAGACAGCCTCGGCGCAGCGCTTGCACAGGTCGTCATGACCCGGCACATGCCCAACATCCGGCAGGACCTGCCAGCAGCGTTCGCATTTGAGGCCCGAGGCCTGCTGCGGCACGACGGCCACGCCCTTCACGTCCTCGCTGCGGAAGGCATCGGCCGGCCCCTCGCCCACCTGCACGGTGATACCCGAGGTGATGCAGGTTTCGGCAAAATCGATACCCTCCAGCGCGGCGGCATCCTCGGCGGTGACGTAGACCATCGGATGCGCTTGCAGGCTGGCACCGATGCGCTTCTCGGCGCGTTCGATCTCCAGTGCGCCGGTGACGGCACGCCGCACCCGCCGCACCTTCTCCCACTTGGCGCCCAGCGCCGCATCCAGCCATTCGGCAGGAATGGTGGGGAAGAGTTCGCGATGCACACTGCCGTCTTCCGACGGATAGCGCGTCAGCCAGGCTTCTTCCGCCGTGAAGCTGATGAAGGGCGCCAGCCATTTCACCAGGCAGTTGAACAGATGATCCAGCACGGTGCGGGCAGCACGGCGACGGATGCTGGTGGGCGCGTCGCAATACAGCGCATCCTTGCGGATGTCGAAATAGAAGCCCGAAAGATCGACGGCGCAGAAATTATAGATCGCCACATACATGCGGTGGAAATCGTAGGCCTCGCAGCTTTCGCGCACCACCTGGCCCAGTTCGGCCAGACGATGCAGCACCCAGCGCTCCAGCTCCGGCATCTGCGCATGCGGCAGGCGTTCGGATTCCTGGAAGCCGGCCAGGTTGCCGAGCAGGTAGCGCAGCGTGTTGCGCAGGCGGCGATAGGCATCGGATTGTGCCTGGATGATGGTCTTGCCGACGCTGAGGTCTTCGGAGTAATCCGACGACACCACCCACAGGCGCAGGATATCGGCGCCCGACTGCTTGATGACATCCTGCGGCTCGGTGGTATTGCCGAGCGACTTGGACATCTTCCTGCCCTTCTCGTCCAGCGTGAAGCCGTGCGTCAGCACGGCATCGTAGGGCGCGCGGCCGCGCGTGCCGCAGCTTTCCAGCAGGGATGAATGGAACCAGCCGCGATGCTGGTCGGAGCCTTCCAGATACAGCGAGGCCGGCCATTTCAGGTCGGGGCGCTGTTCCAGCACGAAACTGTGCGTCGAACCGGAATCGAACCAGACATCGAGAATGTCGGTCACCATCTTCCAGTCGGACGGCGTGTATTTGTTGCCGAGGAAATCGGCCGGCTGGGCGGTGAACCATGCATCGGCGCCGCCCTTGAGGCATGCCTCGACGATGCGTTCGTTCACTTCCTCGTCCCGCAATAGTTCGCCGGTTTCCTTATTCTCGAATACCGCAATCGGCACGCCCCAGGCACGCTGGCGGCTGATCACCCAGTCGGGACGCTGCTCGATCATTGCATAAAGGCGGTTGCGACCCGAGGCCGGATAGAACTCGGTGGCATCGATGGCGGCCAGCGCCTTCTTGCGCAGGTCGTTGGTGGTCATCGAGATGAACCACTGCGGCGTGTTGCGGAAGATCAGCGGTGCCTTGGAACGCCAGGAATGCGGATACTGGTGGCGCAGGCGGCCCTTGCCGACCAGCGCACCGGCCTCGATCATGGTGGCGATCACGCGGCCATTCGCGTCACCTTCTTTGCCGGCATCGTCCAGCACGCGGGCGGGCCTGTCGCCGCCGAAGATCGGCACATGGCGGAAGTAGCTGCCATCGGCATCGACGGTATGCGGCACCTCGATGCCATTGGCGGTGCCGAGATTGTAGTCATCCGCGCCATGGCCCGGCGCGATATGCACAAAGCCGGTGCCGGCATCCATGGTGACGAAATCGCCGGCCAGCACCGGCACGGCGAACTCATAACCCTGGCCGCGCAGCGGATGGGCACAGACGGTGCCTACAAGATCGGTGCCCTTGAACGTGGCGACGGGCGTGAAGCTTTCGATGGCGCAAGCCTTGGCCACCGTTTCGGCCAGGTCCTTGGCGACGATGATTTCATCGCCCACTTTCGCCAGCGTCTTCTCGCCCACGGTGTCGATACGCAGGCGCAGATACTCGGCGTCTTTCGACAATGCGATGGCGCGGTTGCCCGGCAGGGTCCAGGGCGTGGTGGTCCAGATCACGATGCTGGCGCCTTCCAGCGCCTTCACGCTCGCTGTCACCACCGGGAATTTGACGAATACCGTGGATGAGGTGTGCTCGTGATACTCGACTTCGGCCTCGGCCAGCGCGGTGCGCTCGACGATCGACCACATCACCGGCTTGGAGCCCTTGAACAGGCCGCCATTCATCAGGAATTTCTGGATCTCGCGCACGATCTGGGCTTCGGCGGCGAAGCTCATCGTGGTGTAGGGATTCTTCCAGTCACCGATCACGCCGAGCCGCTTGAATTCCTCGCGCTGCACGCCGATCCAGTGTTCGGCGAAATCGCGGCACTCCTTGCGGAACTCGTCGATCGGCACTTCATCCTTGTTCTTGCCGGCCGCGCGGTATTTTTCCTCGATCTTCCATTCGATCGGCAGGCCGTGGCAGTCCCAGCCCGGCACGTAATTGGCATCGAAGCCCATCATCTGCCGTGAGCGGTTGATGACATCCTTGAGGATCTTGTTCAGCGCGTGGCCGATATGCAGATGGCCGTTGGCATAGGGCGGGCCGTCATGCAGCACATACTGTTCGCGGCCCTTGCTATCGGCGCGCAGCTTTTCGTAGAGGCCGATCTTCTCCCAGCGGGCGAGGATTTCCGGTTCCTTGGCCGGCAGGCCGGCCTTCATCGGGAAATCGGTGGTGGGCAGGAAAACGGTGGGGCGATAGTCGGTGGTCATGGCTCAACTCGGGTGACACGCCTCTGGGCTTGCGCCGGCGCGATGATCTGGGAAAAAGTCGAGGAAATCCCGGGCCTTAGAAAAGGACCGGGCCGCTAATTCGCGGCGCCCGCAGGCCGACCGATATGGCGAATTGCCCAAGCATGGCGATGATTTAGCATTTGGGCCCGGGACTGTCGAGGCGGGCAAACTTGCTCTCAGAAGCAAAAATAAGTTTTAAAAGGCAGGCCTTTTCGCACTAAAAGAAAACCATGTCTCTCAATACAACGAAAATGGCTATTGGACTCCTCGTCCTGATCTGGGGCTTTAATGCCATTATCATTACCAAAACCGCCCCGCCCGCCTGGCTGATGGCGCCGCTGTTTGCTGTATTCTTCGTCGTGGTTTTAATTCAGTCGTTCAAAGTCTTCAAAATGGTGCGAAAGTACATATTCAATCTCAGTGGGCTCGAAAAAGAGCTACAGGCAGAACAGACACCTGCAAACAAGCTTCTCATACTGCTTGTCATTACTTCCATAGCAATAACATTTGTATTGTTTGCTTGGCGTCTCAAAGACGCCGCCAACTGAAATCAACGCCCTGCCATCACGGCCCTAGCCGCCTCGACATCGGCGGCGATCTGGCGCTTCAACGGTTCCGGACCTTCGTATTTCAGCTCGGGCCGCAGAAAGGCGTGGAATTCCACCCGCATCGAACGGCCATAGAGATCGCCGCTGAAATCGAACAGATAGACTTCCAGCTTCACATCGGTCTGATCAAACGTCGGCCGGATGCCCAGACTGGCGACGCCGTCATGCAACTCGCCGTCGAGCACGGCGCGCACGGCATAGATGCCGAATTTCGGCACCTGGAAATCGGTCAGCGCCACATTGGCCGTGGGGAAGCCCAGCTCGCGGCCGCGCTTGTCGCCATGCTCCACCACGCCGAGGATTTCCCAGGGCCGGCCGAGCAGGCGGTTGGCCGTCACCACATCGCCGGCCTCCAGCAGGCTGCGCACGCGCGAGGAGGAATAAGCTTCGCCGTCACCCTGCGCAGAAACCACCGTGACGCCGATATTATGCCGGGCGCCGAGATCGCGCAGCATGTCGGTATTGCCGGCGCGCGCCTTGCCGAAGGTGAAATCGTAGCCGACCACCACATGGCTGAGGCCAAGGTCGCGGGCCAGGATGTGATCGACGAAATCCTGCGGCGACTGCGCCGCCAGCGTGGCATCGAAGGACAGCGCCAGCGTAGCATTGACGCCCAGGCCATCGAGGAGGCGCGCCTTGGTCTCCAGTGCATCGAGCCGGAAGGGCGGCGAAGACGGCACGAAGAAGCGGCGCGGATGCGGCTCGAAGGTGATGACGGCACGCGGCTTTGCGGCCTGATCGGCCTGGGCATGCACGGCGGCGATCAGGGCACGATGGCCCAGATGCACGCCGTCGAAATTGCCGATCGCCGCCACGGCGCCGCGAAGTGCCGGCGGGAAACTGGCGCTGGAACGCAGAAGACGCATGTTGCCGGATAAACCCCTGGTGAAGGGACGCCGTTACCTGGCCTTGCGGCTGACCATCAGGGTGGCGGCGCCATCGATCACCACAGTATCGCCGACCCGGCATTCGCAGGCAAAGGTCACGCGGCGCTTCTCAGGCACGATTTCGCTGATCGTCACCTTGGCCACCACGGTGTCGTCGATGCGCACCGGGGCCTTGAAACGCAGATCCTGCGAGACATAGATGCAGCCCGGGCCGGGCAGCTTGGTGCCGAACACCGTGCTGAGCAGGCTGGCGCCCAGCATGCCATGGGCGATGCGACCCTTGAACGGCGTTGCCGCGGCGAAAGCCTCGTTCAGATGCACCGGATTGGTGTCGCCCGACACATCGGCGAACATGACGATATCGGCCTCGGTCACCGTCTTTTCAAAGACCGCGGACATGCCGACCTGGAGGTCTTCCAGGTAATAGCCGTGCAAGGCCTGATAGGTCATGGCTGGTCCTTTTGTGGGCGACGGGCGGGCGGTTGACGGACTTTTTTGTGGCGGTGACTATAGCCGCCCGCCTGCGCGCCGGGCAACCCGCCCGTTCGCACCTGCAGCATAGACATTTGTATAGCAGACTGATGGCCGATATCCGTGCACTGACCGCTTTCACGCCGCAAAACCGCAGTGGAATCCGCTATGTGCTGACCGATATCGACGACACGCTGACCACCCATGGGCGGTTGCCGGCGGCAGCGTATACGGCGCTGGAACGGCTGGAGGCGGCTGGCTTCAGAGTGATTCCGATCACCGGGCGCCCGGCCGGCTGGTGCGACCTGATCGCCCGCTTCTGGCCGGTGGATGCCATCGTCGGCGAGAATGGCGCGCTGTTCATGCGCTACGACCGCCTGGCGAAAAAGATGCAGCGGCGATTCTTCCAGAGCGAGGCCGAACGTGCGATGGCGCGCAGCAAGCTGACGGCGCTCGGCCAGACCATCCTGCGCGAGGTGCCGGGCTGCGCGCTGGCGTCTGACCAGCAATACCGCGAATGCGACCTGGCGGTGGATTTCTGCGAGGACGTGCCGGCGCTGCCACAGGATGCCATCGACAGGATCGTCGCGCTGTTCGAGGCGGCCGGCGCCACCGCGAAGGTCAGTTCGATTCATGTCAACGGCTGGTTCGGCCACTGGGACAAGCTCTCCATGACACGCGTGCTGTTTGACGAGGTGTACGGGCTGAACCTCGATGCCGTGCGTGACCAGGTGGTGTTCGCCGGCGACAGCCCGAACGACGCGCCGATGTTCGGCTATTTTCCCTACAGCGTCGGTGTGGCCAATGTGCGGCCGTTTCTCGACCGCATTGCGGCCAGGCCCGCCTTTATCACAGCTGGCGAGGGCGGCAGCGGTTTCGTCGAACTGGCCGACGCCCTGATCGCGGCGAAAAAGCCCTAGGCAGCCTTGGCCAGCTTCGGCGGACCGAACAGCAGGCCCTGGCCGAGCGGGAAGTTGAGGTCGGCCAGCTTGAGCAGGTCGGCTTCCGCCTCCACCTTGGTGAGGATCGGCAGCAGGTCGTGCCGCTTGCAGATCTCGTTCAGGTCGGCCAGGTCGACCGGCGATCTGGCAATCGCGTTGACATCGCTGAAGGTGGCCGCGTTGAATTTCAGGAAGCGCACGCCGCTGCGCGCAAGCGTGGCGAAATCGAGGTCAAAACGGTCGATGCCGTCGATCGAGAGCGCAAAGCCCAGCGCCGCCAGCTGGCTCATGCGGTACAGGCCGTTGCGGTCGAGCTGGCGCACGCCCTCGTAGCTGAATTCCAGCACGATATTGGCGGCATGCTCGCGTTCGCGGGTGAGGAAATCATACAGCGGATTGAAGGTCTCGACCTGGGCCAGCATCGCCGGGGTCAGGTTGAGGAAGAAACCGACCTCCTTGGCGCGCTGCTCCAGCTTGCGCACCATCTGCACGCCGCGCAGCAGCATCAGCGCATCGAATTCGGCGCGCAGGCCGGCGGCATCCAGCGCCACCAGGCAGGGCGCGGCGGCATAGGCCTTGCCATCGGCATCGCGCGGACGGGCCAGCAGCTCGAAGAAACGGATGCGGCGCTGTGGCAGGCTGACGATCGGCTGTACATGCAGCTCGACGCGGTTGTTGTTGAGCGCATCGCGCACGGCGTCCAGCAGGGTGCCGTCATCCTGCGGTTCGGGCGTGCGCATCGGATCGGGCAGGATCAGGCGGGGCTCGTTTGCAATATGCGGCGCCTCGGGCATCACCAGATGCGGGCGGGTCAGATGCGGACGCGTCGCGCGTGTCGTCACGATCTCCTCGGCCGGTACGTCGATGGCGGCGCTGCCGGTGGCCGGCTCCTCGCCGCGCAGGCGCAGCACTTCCTCGGCCAGCTGTTCGATCTCGGCAATCAGGCGGTTCTGCACGCGGCGGCGCAGCAGCATCTCGCGCAGCGCCCAGAACATCATCAGCAGACCCAGCGCCAGGAGGCCGGGATGCTGCAGCGCGAGCCCCGGCACCAGGCGGGTCAGCGAGACACCCGCCACCAGCGCGATCAGCGACAGGGCGGCGAAGGTGAGCAGTCCGGGCAGGGTCGGCATGGGCAAACGCCTCGGCAGAAGGCGGCCAGATCAGGCTGGTCCGCCGGGATGACAACGCTATAGTTAAGTCCGGGTAGTGTTAATGGAGCCTGAATCGATGGCCGGTCACGATAAGGACACAGCAAATCAAGCAGTTACGCCCTTGCCCATGCCCTCGCTGCGGCGCCGGCTGGTGGGCACCATCGCCTCGCTGCCGCTGATCGCCGCCGGCCTGATCGCGCTCGGGCCCTTCGGCAGCAATGTGCAGGCCCAGCAGATGAGCAAAAGAGGAAGCACCGGCATGACCGCGCACCAGTTCGAACTCACCGCCATCGACGGCACGCCGATGCCGCTGAAACAGTTCCAGGGCAAGGTGGTGCTGCTGGTCAACACCGCCTCGCAATGCGGCTTCACCCCGCAATATGCTGATCTGCAAAAGGTCTGGCGCCAGTATCGCGACAAGGGCCTGGTGGTGCTGGGCGTGCCGTCGAACGATTTCGGCGGCCAGGAGCCGGGCTCGGCGGCGCAGATCAAGGAATTCTGCGAGGTGAATTTCGACATCGATTTCCCGCTCGCCGACAAGCAGGTGGTGACCGGCGCCAAGGCGCATCCGCTATATCGCTGGATCGCCGCCGAGCTGGGCGAGGACGCGCTGCCGAAATGGAATTTCCACAAATACCTGATCGGCGCCGATGGCCGGCTGATCGAGGGTTTCGCCACCCCGGTGAAGCCGACCGACGGCAAGGTGACCCGCGCCATCGAAATGGCGCTGCTGAAGGCCAAGGTCTGAATCCCGGGTGTGACGCTTACGCCGCCGCCGGCAATGCCGTAAACCTTGCGGCATGAACTACCGCCACGCCTTCCATGCCGGCAATTTCGGCGATGTGCTGAAGCATGTCGTGCTGCTCGAACTGCTGGACGCCCTGCATCGCAAGCCGAGCCCGGTGCATCTGCTCGACACCCATGCCGGCATCGGGCTCTACGACCTGGCCGGCGACGAGGCGCAGCGCAGCGGTGAATACCGCTTCGGCGTCGGCGCCGTGCTGGCCGACATGGCCGCCGAGAAACAGCTGCCGCGCTATGTCGCCGCGCTGAAACGGCTGAACCCCGAGCTGAAGCCGGGCGGCAGCGGGCTGCGGCGCTATCCCGGCTCGCCCTGGCTGCTGGCCGACAGCCTGCGCCCCGACGACCGGCTGACGCTCTGCGAGCTGCATCCGCAGGATGCCGAGGCGCTGAAGCGCAATCTGGCTGCCGAGTTCGGCCGCGATTCCGCGGTGGCGGTCCATCACCGCGACGGCTTCGAGGCGATCAAGGCGCTGATGCCGCCGACGCCGCGCCGGGGCCTGGCCCTGATCGATCCGGCCTTCGAGGCCAAGGATGAATTCGAAATCTTGAGCAAGGCGGTGCTGGCCGCGCAGCAGCGCTGGGCCACCGGCCAGCTGGCGGTGTGGTATCCGATCAAGGATCAGAAAAGCATCGAGAGCTGGAAGTCGGCCCTGGCGAAGGCGCTGAAATCCGAGACGCTGTGCATCGAACTGACGGTGCGGCCGGCCAAGGATGCCAGGCAGATGAGCGGCAGCGGCCTGCTGGTGATCAATCCGCCCTGGCAGCTGAAGGAAACCCTGGCGCCGATGCTGGAGTTCCTGAAAAGCCGCCTGATCCGCGAGACCGGCGGCGGCACCCGCATCACCACGCTGGTGAAAGCCGGCTAGTGGATGGTGCCCGACGACGGATCGAAATCGTCGTCATCATCATCCTCGTCATCCTCATCGTCGTCATCGGGCTCCGGATCGTCGTTGCTGGCACTGCCCGGCGGCGGCGTTGCCACCGGCCCGGCCTGGTGATGGCTGAGCCGCCAGGCCTTGCCCTCGCGCACGAACAGGTTCGACGCGATCAGATACTGGTCTTCGACCTTCTCGAAACACAGCACCAGCGCGACATCGCCCCACAGGGTGACGCGCGGCGCCATCATCTGCAGCACCGGCTGCGAGGGATTGGCCAGGATACGGCGCCAGCCTTCCAGCACCGCCTCGCGCCCCATCAGCGGCGGCCAGCCGGGATGGATGCAGACCACGGGCGCCTGCTTGGCCCAGAGTTCGCCCATCGCGTCGATATCGCGATTGGCAAAGGCCCGGTAGAAGGCCGCATTGGCGTCCAGCAGGGCGGTTTCGTCATCAGGCGGCGGCGTTGGCATCGCCACCACTGTAGAATGCGTCGCGGCGCCTGTGTAGTGCCTTGCGCCGCGGAAGCCGCAATGCTTCCCTGCCGGCCATGCCCGTGCCCGCCGCCACCAAACCTGATTTCGCCGTGCTGATGGTCTGCACCGGCAACATCTGCCGTTCGCCCACCGCCGACGGCCTGCTGCGCCATGCGCTGCTGCGCCACGGCCTGGCCGAGCGGGTGGAGGTCGATTCCGCCGGGACACACGATTATCACATTGGCGACCCGCCCGACCGCCGCAGCATCGCCACCGCGCGGCGTTACGGCGTCGATCTCAGCGGTCTGCGGGCGCGCCAGGTGACGGCCAAGGATTTCGCCCGTTTCGACCTGGTGCTGGCGATGGATGACGGCCATTTCCGCCAGTTGCAGCGACTCTGCCCGCCCACCCATCGCGACCGGCTGAAACTGTATCTTTCCTATGCGCCCCAGTTCGGCCGCGACGTGCCCGACCCCTATTATGGCGGCACCGACGGCTTCGACGAGGTCTGGCGCATGTGCGAGACGGTGACCGAGGCGCTGGTGGCGGAGATCCGCAGCCACCTCGGTTAGTGCATCAGGCCGCGCTGCTCTCCAGCCGGCGCTGCATCGCCAGCATGCCCTGCGCCATCATGCCGTCGATGGCCGGTTTCAGTTCTGCCGGCAGCAGATCGGCGCGCCAGACCACGCGGCAGCGACCAGGCCCGTCCGCGATCACCTCGAAGGAAGCGTTGTGATGGGTCAGACGGCCGCCGACCACGGCATAGGCGAGCCGCCGGCCGGCATCGTCGACATCGACGATCATCTCGCGCGCCACCATGCCATTGGCGAAGGTAACAATGCGGGCTGCACCATCCTCCACCAGATGGCAGTCGGTGACAAAGCCCGGTGCCAGCCGATGCACGGCACCGACATCGCGGAAGGCGGCCCAGGCGGCTTCTGGGCTGGCGGCAACGGCCATGTCCTTGCGGATGGTCGCCATGGTCAGCCCGCCTTGCCGCAATAGGCCTCGATGCGATAGCCATCGGGGTCGATGGCGAAGGCGGCATAGTAGTTGGCATCGTAATCGGCACGCAGGCCGGGCTTGCCGTTATCCTTGCCACCCTGCGCGAGTGCCGCGGCATGGAAATCATCGACGCTCTTGCGGCTGGGTGCATCGAAGCAGAAATGCAGGCCCGAAGCCTTGTCAGCCGGCACCGGTGTGTCGGTCTGGCTGATCCACAGCACCACCGCCGTGTCGCCATAGCCGAGCGAGCCTTCGCTGGCACTCAGGCAGGTGTAACCCAGCGGCTTGAGCGCGGCATCGTAGAATGTCTTGGTCTTCGCCACGTCGCGAACGCCAATGGATACGTGATTCAGCATCGTCTTCTCCTGCAAATTTCCGGCAGCATCCCGCGCCGGCAGCCGCACCATGCCGCCCATGCCGGTTTTCGCGCTTGGGGAAAATTGCTATTCTGGGCCATGGCACAAACTGCTCCGAACCCGGCCAATCAGGTGCCGGACGACCCGACCGCCCGGCTGCCGACCGCCCGCGTCATTGCGCGCGGCGCCGACTGGACGTTCAGCGAGTTCGTCTGTCGCTCCGGGCCGCAGGACCGTCCGTTTGAGGAGCAGCATGACTTCGCCGCCATCGCCGCCGTGGTGGAGGGATCGTTCCAGTATCGCTGCGACAGCGGCAGGGCCCTGCTCTATCCCGGCGCTTTCCTGCTCGGCAATCCCGGCGGCTGTTTCGAATGCGGCCATGACCACAGCACCGGCGACCGCTGCGTCAGCCTGCAGTTCACGCCCGCGCTGTTCGAGGAAATCGCGGCCAGCGCCGCCGGCTCGCATCGCTTCCGCTTCACCAGCGCCATGCTGCCGGCCCTGAAACCGCTGATCCCGCCGGTGGCGCGGCTCGAAGCCATGGCGGCCGAGGGCGGCAGCGCGGTGGAGGAACTGGCCTTCCAGGTGGCGGAAACCGTGATCGACGCCGTCGCCGGTGGCAGCGGCATGTCGCAGGCGCCATCGCCCGCCGATGCGCGACGGATCAGCCGCGTGCTGCAGCATATCGCGGCGCATGCCACCGAGCCGCTCGATCTCGCCCGGCTGGCCGGGATCGCCTGCATGAGCAAATACCACTTCCTGCGCAGCTTCCGCCGCAGCGTCGGCGTGACCCCGCACCAGTATCTGCTCGGCCTGCGCCTGCGGCTGGTGGCCCGCCGCCTGCTCTGCTCGGCCGAGCCGGTCAGCAGCATCGCCTTCGATGCCGGCTTTGGCGACCTTTCCACCTTTAATGCGAGCTTTCGGACCCAGTTTGGTACCAGCCCGGGTAGTTTCCGGCGCGCCCACGGCAAATTGATGGCGGCCTGAGCCAATCGATCCGTCCCGTGATCGAAAAGTTACTTTCTTTTTATGGGCATTTCCCCGTACATGTCTGCCCTGTTATCGACCCGCTTCAGGATTCATCGCCATGCGTCGCCTCGTCTACACTTTCGCCCTGCTGCTCACCGCCGCCAGCATCATGCTGCCGGCCGCAGCCGTCCGGGCCCAGAGCAGCAATGCCGCCGCCATCGAAGCCTGCATGAAGGAAATCCGCAGCGCCCTGAAGGCCGGCCAGAAACTGACCGAACAGCAGCGCATGGTGGCCGAAGAACAGTGCCGCGCCCGCGCCGAGGTTAGCCCGGCCAAGAAGTGATGCCTCAGGCGGCGGGCCGTTGAGGCCCGCGCCTGACCTCTATCGCACTGGCGGCAGACCTTTGGGTCGTGGTCCGCCGGTCGCCCAGTCGAGCAGCTGCACGGTGTGCAGCACCGGCGTATCCATCCCACTGCCGATCTGGATCAGACACCCGATATTGCCGGCTGCCACCGCATCAGCATGGGTGGAGGCGATCGCCTTCACCTTGCGGTCGCGCAGCTGCGCGGATAATTCGGGCTGCAGCAGATTGTAGGTGCCGGCCGAGCCGCAGCACAGATGCGCGTCCGGCACATCCTTCACCGTGAAACCCGCCTGGGTCAGCAGCTGCTTGGGCAGGCTGGTGATCTTCTGGCCGTGCTGCAGCGAGCAGGCGCTGTGATAGGCCACGCTGATCGGCGCGGCATTGCCGGCGACAGGCCGCAGGCCGAGATCGCGCATCACCTCGGTGATGTCTTTGGCCAGCGCGCCGACCTGCGCGGCCTTCTCCGCCCAGGCCGCATCGCTGCGCAGCATGAAGCCGTAATCCTTCACCGTAGTGCCGCAGCCCGAGGCATTGATCACCACCGCATCCAGCCCCTCGCCCGTCAGCTCGCGATGCCAGGCCGCGATATTGGCTTTCGCCTTGGCATGGGCATCGGCTTCCTTGCCCATGTGATGGGTCAGCGCGCCACAGCAGCCGGCACCCTGCGCCACCACCACCTCGCAGCCATGCCGCGTCAGCAGCCGGATGGTAGCGGCATTGATCTCGGGATCGAGCACGCGCTGGGCGCAGCCTGTCAGCATCGCTACCCGCATGCGGCGCTCACCCTCGGCGCGGAACACCTGCGGCCGGTCGAGATCGGAGGCCGGCGGCAGATGGCGCGGCGCCAGCGCCACCATGGCCTTCAGCTTGGCCGGCAGCAGAAAGCGGAACAGCTTGCCAATCCTTGCCAGCCGCAGGCTGAAGCGGAACAGGCCCGGATTGGGCAGCACGCGCGCCAGCACATTGCGCAGCAGGCGGTCCATCAGCGGGCGCTGATAGGTGTCTTCGATATGGGCGCGGGCATGATCGACCAGGTGCATGTAATGCACGCTGCTCGGGCAGGTGGTCATGCAGCTGAGGCAGCTGAGGCAGCGGTCGACATGCCGCACGGTCTCTTCGGTGGCGGCATGGCCGCCTTCCAGCATCTGTTTGATCAGATAGATGCGGCCGCGCGGTGAGTCGCGCTCATCGCCGAGCAGCACGTAAGTCGGGCAGGTGGCGGTGCAGAAGCCGCAATGCACGCATTTGCGCAGGATGTCGTTGGAGGCGGCGATGCCCGGATCGGCGAGTTGCGCGAGGGTGAAGGTGGTTTGCATGGCTCAGGTTCCCGCGCTGGGCGCCATGCGGCCCGGATTGAGGATATTGATCGGATCGAAGCTGTCTTTCACCCGCTGCGATAATGCCGCCAGCGCCGCGGGCTGTGGCTGGAACACCGGCACGGCGGCGCGGGTGGCGAGATCGGCGCGCAGCAGCGTGGCATGGCCGCCGCCATGCGCAGCAATCGCACCGCGCACCAGCCCGGCATGCGCATCCTGCGCGGCCGGCAGGGTCAGCCAGACCAGGCCGCCGGCCCAATCGTAGAAGAAACGCGCCTCGGGCTGGGCCTGCGCAATCACGGCCGTCACCGCGGGCCCACTCAAGGGTGCCGTGGACATACGCCACAACGGGCGGTCCTGCGGCAGGGTGAAGGCGGCGGCATCGCGAATCTCGCGCCACAGCCAAGCCGAATTCATCGAATGCAGCTCCTCCAGCGGGCCGAAGGCGCCGAGCAGGTCACGCAGCGCCTCGCAGCGCGCCTTCACGGAAATATCCGTGCCCTCGATGCGCACGGCGGTGACACCGGTGCCGGCCTTGGCGACATAGGCGACACCGGACAGCGCGGCGACAGCCGCCGGCAGATGCGCCAGGCCGGCCACTTCATGCGGCGAAGCGGCGGCAGCGGCAAGCGCCTGGATGGCGCGGGCATCGTCGAGGCCGAAGACCAGCACGGTGCGGGTCTTTTCCGGCGCCGGCAGCACCTTCAGCGTCACCTCGGTGAGCGCCGCCAGTGTGCCATAGGCGCCGCAGACCAGCTTGGGCAGATCGTAGCCGGTGACATTCTTCACGACTTTCGCGCCGGCCTTGAAGATTTCGCCACGCCCCGAGACAGCGGTGAAGCCGAGCAGATGATCGCGCACCGCACCGGCCTTGAAACGGCGCGGGCCGGCAAGATTGCAGCCGATCGCGCCGCCGATGGTGCCGCGCGCCGCAGCATGGCCCCAGAGCGGGCCGTAATCCGGCGGCTCAAAGGCCAACATCTGGTTACGCGCGCCGAGCAGCTTTTCCACATCGCTGACCAGCGTGCCGGGCCGCAAGGTCAGCACCAGTTCGGCCGGCTCGTAATCGAGGATGCCGCTGAGCCGGCTCATGTCCAACGCATATTCGGTCTGCGCCGGACGGCCCAGCCCCGCCTTGCTGCGATGGCCATGCAGGCTGAGCGGCCTGGTCTCGGCCGCCGCCCATTTGATCAGGTCGGCCACATCGGTGGTGCCGGATGGGATGAAGGTCTCAGGCATTGGCCACCCAAACAGACATCACCCTCGCCGCACCACAAGCCGTCACCCTCGGATTTATTCCGAGGGTCCATCTGCGCGGTCCGTGGCGCCGATTATTGGGATGGACCCTTGGGACAAGCCCAAGGGTGACGATCTTTCTTATGGCAGGCTTTTTTGTAGCAGCGTTGTACATCTTTAGAATCTCGGTAGATCGGGGAAAGCGAGCTGGCCCTTGTGCACATGCATGCGGCCAAGCTCGGCGCAGCGATGCAGCACGGGAAACACCTTGCCGGGGTTGAGGCGGTGGTTGGGATCGAAGGCGCATTTGACGCGCATCTGCTGCGCCAGGTCGGCCTCGGTGAACATCGCCGGCATGAGGTCGCGCTTTTCGACGCCGACGCCATGCTCGCCGGTGAGCACGCCGCCGACCTCGACGCAGAGCCGCAGGATATCGGCGCCGAATTCCTCTGCCTTCTCCAACTCGCCCGGATTGTTGGCATCGTAGAGAATCAGCGGATGCAGGTTGCCGTCGCCGGCATGGAAGACATTGGCAACCCGCAGGCCGTATTTCTCCGACAGCTGGCCCATGCGGGTGAGCACCAGCGGCAGGGTCTTGCGCGGAATGGTGCCGTCCATGCACAGGTAATCCGGTGAGATGCGGCCGACGGCGGGAAACGCCGCCTTGCGCCCGGCCCAGAAGCTGAGGCGCTCGTCTTCATTTTGCGAGACCCGCAGCGATACCGAGCCACACTGTTCGGCAATGACCTTGACCCGGGCGAGCAGGTCATCGACCTCGGCCGGGGGGCCATCCAGTTCGATGATGAGCAGGGCCTCGACATCGCGCGGATAGCCGGCATGGACGAAATCCTCCGCCGCATGGATCGCCGGCCGGTCCATCATTTCCATGCCGCCGGGAATGATGCCGGCGGCGATGATTCTCGCCACGCAGTCGCCGGCCGATTCAGAGGTGGGGAAGCCGGCCAGCACGGCACGCTGGGTGGTCGGCTTGGGCAGAATGCGCACGGTGACTTCGGTGATGACACCGAGCAGGCCTTCCGAACCGCAGATGATGCCCATCAGGTCATAGCCCTCGGCATCCAGATGCTTGCCGCCGAGCCGTACGACATCGCCGTTCATCAGCACCATCTCGACGCCGAGGATGTTGTTGGTGGTGAGGCCGTATTTCAGGCAATGCACGCCACCGGAATTCTCCGCCACATTGCCGCCGATGGTGCAGGCGATCTGGCTCGACGGATCGGGTGCGTAATAGAAGCCGCGATGCTCGACCGCGCGGGTGATGCCGAGATTGGTGACGCCGGGCTGCACCACGGCGCAGCGATTGTCCCAGTCGATGTCGAGAACCTTGTTGAACTTGCCCAGCCCCAGCAGCACGCCATCGGCCAGCGGCAGCGCGCCGCCCGACAGCGAAGTGCCGGCGCCGCGCGGCACGATCTTCACGCCGCGTTCGTTGCAGAGCTTCATGACGTCTGACACCTGCTGCACCGTGCCGGGCAGCACGGCGACCAGCGGCAGCTGGCGATAGGCGGTGAGGCCGTCGCATTCAAAGGCGCGCAGGGAGGTTTCGTCGGCAATCACACCCTCGCCCGGCACGATGGCGCGCAGGGCGGCGATCAGGTCGAGCCGCTGGGCGATGATGTCCTGTTCCGGCGCCGGCATCAGCATGGCGTCATCCTTTGTGTTTGCGGTCGGCGACGCGATAGCGGCCGGCGGCCTGGGCAATATGGCGGCGCGCCGCGACACCGGCGGCCTGTGCATCGCCCTGCGTGATGGCATCCAGCAGGGCGCGGTGTTCGGCCTGGGCGGCTGCCGTGCCACCGCTGCTGCGCGCCGCCGGCTGCCAGGTCAGCGCGCGGGTGGCGGAGAAATGCTGCGCCAGGAAGGCGGCGAACTGCGCCAGGTAGGGGTTATGCGCTGCCGTCGCCACGGCAGCGTGGAAGTCGTCATCCGCGGCAGCGCCATTCTCGTCGCTCTGCAGGGCCTGTTCCATCCGGGCGAAGGCGGCATTCAGCGCGGCAAGGTCGGCCGCCGAGCGCCGCTCTGCCGCCAGCTCGGCCATGCCGACCTCGACCACGCCGCGCAGCTCGAAAACATGGGCCAGATCGGCAGCATCGAGCAGGCCGGGTTCGGCGATGCGGAAATTGGCCAGGCCGGGCTTCAGCGCCACAAAAGCGCCGGCGCCCTGGCGGGTTTCGACGAAGCCATCGGTCTTGAGCCGGGCGATCGCCTCGCGCACCACGGCGCGGCTGACCGCGTAGCGCTCGACCAGCTGCTTCTCCGTCGGCAGCCGGTCGCCGGGCTGGAACTCGCCGGCCCGAATCGAAGTCGCAAGCCGACCAGCCAGCATGGCGCTGAGACCGGTGGTCCTGGGCAATTCAGACAGGGCGGACTCGATGGGTGGGATGGGACTCGGCATGGCGGTTATTTGTCAGCTTGTCTGACAAATCCTGCAAATCGTCGCCGCCGTCAAGTCCAAACAAAACGACCCGGCTGCAGAGCAACCGGGTCGTTTGAAAACCTAGCAATGCGAGGGCCTTAGCCCTCGATCTGCTTAACCCTGGCGCGCCTTGAAGCGCGGGTTGGTCTTGTTGATCACGTAGACGCGGCCCTTGCGGCGCACGACGCGGCAATCGCGATGACGGCCCTTGGCCGACTTCAGGGAATTCACGACCTTCATGACACTGACCTCAGGAGCAATAAAAAACCGGACGCAGCCTTAACCCGCCCGGCGGAAAAGTGGGCCGGAACATACCGGCGGGTCTGCGGCCTGTCAACCGTAAAACCCGCCGGAAATCCGGCCCGTGTGGCGAGGCTTAAACCTTTAGAATTCCTGCCAATCCTGGTCGTTCGACGGCGTGGCAGCCGGGGCGGCGGAAGCCGGCTTCGGCGCCGCTGCAGCCGCGGCCTTGGGCCGGGGCGGCGGTGCCTTCGCCGCAGCCGGGGCTGCCGGACGGGCCGGCGCCTGCGGACGCGGTGCGGCAACCGGCGCGGACGCCACAGCCATCGGTGCCGAGCCGCCCTCGACCTTGAAGAAGCCGACCAGTTCGGCGAGCTGGACCGCCTGGTTGTTCAGGGTCTGCGCCGCCGCCGTGCTTTCTTCCACCAGGGCCGCATTGCGCTGGGTCATCTCGTCCATGCTGCCGACGGCGGTGTTGATCTGGTCGAGGCCGGTGGCCTGCTCGCGGCTGGCGGCCGCGATCTCGGCCAC
>NZ_CALRUC010000052.1:0-28499 GCF_943371255.1 Ferrovibrio terrae
CGACAACCGCCGGCGCTGCCGCGCGGTAAGCGCTGTATTTGTATTCTCCGAAACCGCGCATCAGGCCGTTGTAGATGCTGCCGTCGCGGCGCTGCCGTCGCACGATATCGGACAGGTCGGCCATTTCGCCGACGCGCCAGAACAGTGCCAGGTTGAGGCCAATGCCAAGCAGCAGAACGGTATAGGTGACGAGCAGGGCGGTGAGGAAACGGCGGGGGCGCTGTGGACTCATGGTCAGAACTGGAAATACAGGAATGGTGCGGTGTTCTGCTGATAGGTCACACAGAAGGCCAGCAGGAGACTGATGGCAACACCCCAGAGCAGCGTCGGCTGCCACCGCAGCCACCATGCCGACAGGCCGCTCTCGGTATCGCGGCGCAGAGACAGATTCCAGCCGCGCAGCCAGTCGGCAACGTTGGGCGCGCAGAGACAGATGACCAGGCCGGCAGGCAACCACAGCAATTGGCTGCGTGCCGTGACGTCGAGCATGTGCAGGCCGCCGAAGGAGACGCCCAGTACATCGAGCCGAACCGGCGCCAGAGCATTCAGTGCCGCCGCGGCCGACGGCAGGATGATGCCACCCTGGCCGGCCATGCCCGCCAACATGCGCAGCGCGGTGGCCCCGTCGGGCGCCCGGAAGAATACCCAGGCGACCATGACCGCCAGCATGGTGACCAGCCAGGCGGCCAGGCGGCCTGCCGGGCCGCTGAAGCGCGGCCAACCAAGGCTGCGCGCCGTGTGGTTCACGGACAGGTAAAAGGCATGCAGGCCGCCCCAGACCACGAAGGTCCAGCCGGCGCCGTGCCACAGCCCGCCCAGCAACATCACGATCCAGAGATTGCGATACCGCCGCCATAGCCCGCGCCGGTTGCCGCCGAGCGGAACATAGAGGTAGAGCCGGAGAAACTCCGACAGAGTGATGTGCCAGCGCCGCCAGAAGTCGATGATGCTGGTGGCTTTGTAGGGCGAGAGGAAATTGACCGGCAACCGGATCCCGAACATCCGGCTCAGGCCCAGCGCCATGTCGGAATAGCCGGAGAAATCGAAATATATCTGCAGAGTGAAACTCAGCACGCCGACCCATGCCGACAGCAAATCTGGCGTTGCACCGCCCGTCGCGGCGCCGAACACGGAGTCGGAATAGACCGACAGGGAATCGGCAATGGCCAGCTTCTTGAAAAGACCGATGACGAAAGCGGTGCTGCCGACCGTCAGATCGGTGGCGACATCGCGGCGCTGCCCCATGGCCGCGATCTGCGGCATGATGTCCCGATGGTGGACGATGGGCCCGGCGATCAGCTGTGGGAAATACACCACGAAGAGCACGAAATCGCCAAAGCTGTAACGCGGCGCGCCACCGCGATAGACGTCGACAAGATAGGCAATCTTCTGGAAGGTAAAGAAGGACAACGCCAGCGGCAGGATAAAACCGGCCAGCGGCAGGCTGGTCCCGAGCAGCACATTGATATTGCCGACAATAAAATCGGCGTATTTGAAGACGGTCAGAACCCCGAGATTGAGGGCCACGCCGCTGGCGAGAATAACCGCGGAGCGCCGCCGCAGCAGCAGCCGGCCAAGACTGAAATTGGCCAGCGTGGACAGTCCAAGCACCAGCAAATGGACGGGGATGAAATTACCATAGAAGACGGTGCTGGCGGCGATCAGCCAGAGCTTTGCCGCCTGCATCGCGTTGCAGTGCCGGAAAAACAGGAAGCCGCCCAGGGTGACCGGTAGGAATCCGAAAATGAAACCGAAGCTACTGAACAGCATGTCGCACGACGTCCGTCAGGCCAGCCTCAGCGCCGGCTCAGCTTCTTGGCCAGTTCGTCGAGCTGTTCGAGCGTCTGGTAATGCAGCACCAGGCGGCCGGCTTCGGGCTTGCCCGGCTCGGTCTCGATCTCGGCCTTCAGACCCAGCGCCGCCGTGATGCCGCGCTCGAATGCCAGCGTGTCGGCATCCTTGCCGACCGGCGCGGTCTTTGGCTTCGGCGCCGAGGGCGGCCGGCCGCCCTTCTTGGCGGCGGCCGGCGTGCCGACCTCGCGGCCGACAGCGACCAGCTTTTCCACCTGGCGCACGGTCAGCTGACCCTCGACGATGCGCAGCGCCAGCTGCTCGGCCAGCGCATGGCCGATCAGCGGCCGGGCCTGGCCGGCGGTCAGCTTGCCCTCGATGATCATCTGCACGACCGGCTTGGGCAATTGCAGCAGCCGGAGAATATTGGCGACATGGCTGCGGCTCTTGCCGATCACCTGGGCGATCTGGTCCTGGCTGTATTTGAATTCATCGGCCAGCTGGAGGAAGGCGCCGGCCTCCTCCATCGGGTTGAGATCCTCGCGCTGCAGGTTTTCGATCAGGCCGATCTCGACCGCGTCGCGGTCGGAAATCTCCTTGATCACCACCGGCACGGCATGGATCTTGGCGATCTGCGAGGCACGCCAGCGGCGCTCGCCGGCAATGATCTCGTAGCCCTGGCCGTCCTTGGCGCGGCGCACCAGCAGCGGCTGCAGCACACCCTTGGCCTTGATCGACTGCGCCAGTTCCTCCAGCGCCTCCTTCTTGAACAGCTTGCGCGGCTGGTAGGGATTGGGCCGCAGCTGCTCGATGGGGATTTCACGCACGCCGCCGGCCGGGCCGCGCGCGGCAGCGGCTTCCGAGCCCGGCGCCGGTTCGCCCATCAAGGCTGCAAGACCACGGCCGAGGCCGCGGCGTTTGGGATCGTCAATCATGCTCTACGCTTTCACTGTAAAAAGTCACTCGGCGGCGTCGCGCAGCGCCTGCTCGCGTTTGATCACTTCCCGCGCCAGCGCCATGTAGGCGGTGCTGCCCGGCGCGCGGTGATCGTAGATCAGCGCCGGCACGCCATGGCTGGGCGCTTCGGAGATGCGCACATTGCGCGGGATCACGGTCTCGTAAACCTTCTCGCCGAGGAAGCCGCGCACATCGGCGGCAACCTGGTCCGAGAGGTTGTTGCGCTTGTCGAACATGGTCAGCACCACGCCCTGCACATCCAGCGTCGGATTGAGCGTGGTGCGCACACGCTCGACCGTGCGCAGCAGCTGGCTCAATCCTTCGAGCGCGAAGAACTCGCATTGCAGCGGCACCAGCACGGCATCGGACGCCACCATCGCATTGACGGTGAGCAGCGTCAGCGACGGCGGGCAGTCGATCAGGATGTGATCGAACTCGGCCAGCCGGCCCGCGATGGCATTTTTAAGCCGATGGGTGCGATGCTCGAGATCCATCATCTCAAGTTCCGCGCCGGCCAGCTCGACATTGGCCGGCACGATGGAGAGGTTCGGCACCTTGGTGGACCGGATCGTCTCGTGCAGCTCGGCGGCGCCCATCAGCAGTTCATACGTGCCGAAGTCGCGCTCCTCATGGGTGAGGCCTAAACCGGTGGAGGCGTTGCCCTGCGGATCAGAGTCGATCAGCAGCACGCGCTCGCCCACAGCGGCCAGCGCGGTGGCGAGATTGATCGCCGTCGTGGTCTTGCCCACGCCGCCCTTCTGGTTGGCAATCGCCAGCACGCGGCCCTGGCGGGCGGGCTGTGGCACCAGGCCGGCATCGTCGGCCGCCGCGGCAGCCAGTTCGGCGCCCAGCGTGTCGTCGTCACCCCAGCCGGAGCCCTGGTCACCCTGGTCCGAGCCATGTTCTTGTTCTGTACTGGTCACTTGGGTTCCAATCCCCTCAGGCGCAGGATACGGGCGGCCGGATCGGTCCGGCTCGGCAGCGCCTCCGCAGCCGGAATTGTCCAATATCGCCGGGCCTCGGTCAATTCATCCTCGGCCTGCCGGCCCTTCGGAAACAGGTAAACCGTATCCGGGCCAGCCAGCGGTTGGGCCAGGCCGATGAGGTCTTTCAGCGGCGCCAGCGCGCGGGCCGAGATCACCTGGGGCACACCGCCCATCGCCTGATGCAGCGCCGGCGCATCCAGCGCTTCAATGCGTTTCACGTGAACGGTGACGCCCGACAACCCCATGGCGCGCGCGGCTTCACGCAGGAAGGCCGATTTGCGCTGGTCGCTTTCCACCAGATGCACGCTCGCCATGCCCAGCGCTGCAATCACCAGGCCGGGAAAGCCGCCGCCGGATCCGAGATCGAGCCAGCGTGCAGTGTCCTTCGGCGCAAAGGCCAGAATCTGCGCGGAATCGAGGAAATGGCGCTGCCACAGATCGGGCAGCGTATTGGGCGCCACCAGGTTGATGGCCTTCTGCCACTTGGCGATCAGCGCGGCGTAGATGTCCAGCCGCGCGATGGCGGTGTCGCTGCACTGGGTGGCGGCCTGGAACTCTTGTGGCGTCATGGCGCGGGTTATCGCCCATGGCGCCCGGCTTGTCAGGTGTTTCCCGTGCAACCCCGGCCGAAAAGCCTAGTCGCCCCAGGGATCGTAGGTGCCGAACGACCAGATATGGCCTTCCGGGTCGCGGCAGGTGAAGCCGCGACCGCCGTAATCCTCGTCCTTGATCTCGATCAGGATGGTGGCGCCGGCAGCCTTGGCACGCGAGTAATGCAGGTCGGCATTGGGCACCACCACATAAATGCTGATGGTTTCGCGGCCCCCCACCTCGTCCGGCTGCACCATATGCCTGGAAAACGGGGTTTCCAGCACCGAACTGAGCATGATCAGCTCGTCGCCATAGGTCAGCTCGGCATGGCCGACGCGGCCCTGCTCGTCTTCATAGAGGGCGTGGATCTCGAAACCGAAGCTCTGGCAGAGCCAGTCGATCATCGCCCGGGCATCGCGGTAGCGCAGCACCGGCACGATCAGGCCGGGATGCGCGCCCGGCGGGGGTGAAGGGGGCAATCCGGCCATGCGGGACACCTTCTCGTTTCACGACGCCCCACTCTAGCCTGCCGATACAGACAACGCATGAAAAAGGGGGATGTTTCACGTGAAACATCCCCCTTTTTGGATAAACCATTGAAATTGCTTATTCGGCTGCTTCGGAACCGCTCCGTTTGGCCTTTTTCACGTGTCCCAGCAGGGCCGACAGCGCCGCAGGCGTCACGCCGGAAATCCGCGCCGCCTGCCCCAGCGTGCCCGGCTGGTGCTGCTTCAGCTTGGCGCGCACCTCGTTGGACAGCCCGCCGACGGCATCGTAATCCAGCCCGGCCGGCAGGATCAGGCCCTCATCCTTGCGGAAGGCGACGATGTCGGCCTCCTGGCGCTCCATATAGCCGGCATAGAGCCCGTCGATCTCGATCTGCTCGACGATCTCCGGCGCCAGGCCGGCGAGGTCAGGCCAGATGGCGCTGAGCCGGGCCACGGTCATGTCCGGGTAGCCGAGCAGCATGGCGGCCGAGCGCGGCTGGCCGTCCTGATTGATGCTGAGGCCCCGTTTGGCCAGTTCCGGCGGGGTCATTTTCAGCACGCGAACCAGCTCTCGTGCAGAAAAAAGGCTGTTTTCCTTGGATTTCCAGACTGTTTCACGTGAAAACCCGATGCAGCCGAGCGCCAGGCCCAGCGGCGTCAGGCGCTGGTCGGCATTGTCGGCGCGCAGGCTCAGGCGGTATTCCGCCCGGCTGGTGAACATGCGGTAGGGCTCGCGGGTACCCAAAGTGACCAGATCATCGACCAGCACGCCGATATAGGCGTCCGCCCGGCCCAGGATGAACGGGGTTTCCCCGCCGCCGGCCGAAATGGCGGCATTCAGGCCCGCAATCAGCCCCTGGGCGGCGGCTTCCTCGTATCCCGTCGTGCCGTTGATCTGGCCGGCGAGATACAGGCCCTTCTGCCGCTTGGTCTCCAGCGTGGGCTTGAGTTCGCGCGGATCGACGAAATCATACTCGATGGCATAGCCCGGCCGCAGCATGACGGCCTGTTCCAGGCCCGGAATGGTTTTCAGCAGCCCGGCCTGCACATCGCGCGGCAGCGAGGTCGAGATGCCGTTCGGATAGACGGTGTCGTCATCCAGGCCTTCGGGCTCGAGGAAGATCTGATGGCGGTCGCGCTGGGCAAACCGCACCACCTTGTCCTCGATGGAGGGGCAATAGCGCGGCCCGGTGCCTTCGATCTGGCCGGAATACATCGGCGCGCGATGCAGGTTGTCGCGGATCAGCGCATGGCCGGCTGCGGATGTGTAGGTCACGCCGCATTGGATCTGCGGCGTGGTGATCTGCGTGGTGAGAAAGCTGAACGGCACCGGCGGATCGTCGGCGCTCTGCATCTCCAGCGCCGACCAGTCGATGCTGCGGCCATCGAGCCGCGGCGGTGTGCCGGTTTTCAGGCGACCCAGCGAAAAGCCGCATGTTTCAAGGGTTTTCGAGAGGCCGATCGATGGCGCCTCGCCGACGCGGCCGGCCGGAATCTTCTCTTCGCCGATATGGATCAGGCCGCGCAGAAACGTGCCTGTCGTCAGAATCACTTTCGGTGCCGCGATGAAAGAACCATCGCCACACACAACGCCGCGCACTTCGCCATGCTCGATGCGGATGTCTTCAACCGCGGCGCCGATGATGGTGAGATTCGCCTGCTCCGCGAGGATCGCCTGCATCGCCTGGCGATAGAGCTTGCGATCCGCCTGGGTACGCGGCCCACGCACGGCGGGGCCTTTTGATTTGTTGAGCATGCGGAACTGGATGCCGGCGGCATCAGCCACGCGGCCCATCACGCCATCCAGCGCATCGATCTCGCGCACCAGATGGCCTTTCGCCAGGCCACCGATCGCCGGGTTGCACGACATCTCGCCGATGGTCTCGGGCTTGTGCGTCACCAGGGCGGTGCGCGCGCCGAGCCGGGCCGCGGCGGATGCGGCCTCGCAGCCGGCATGGCCGCCGCCGATCACGATGACATCGAAGCTGCTGTGCATGGGCGCGGGTTTTACGCGGGGCATCACAGGCCGTCAAAGGGAATCGCCGGCAGGACTCTGTTGCACGGGAAACCGGGGGCGTTTCACGTGAAACTGGCCGATTTAATCTTATATTCTCTTTTTGTTCTTATACAAAAAGGCCGGCGGTCCGATCCCTGGCGCCTAAAGAACAAAGATGGATAGGACGGCTGCGACCGCCAGCATCTGCGCCAGGTTGATCACCATGCTCAGGCCATGCAGGCGCCGGAACCGCTGTGTCGCGACCGCCTCGCCGGCAGCCCGCCCCGCGCGCAAGGCATCCAGTTGCGGAATCAGACCCTGCCGCGTCAGCACAGCGAGTGCCGCAGTCACCGCCATCGCTGCGGCCGCCATGGGCTGCGCGACCAGCACCAACATCAGCGCCGCAATCGCGCCCAGCACAATGATGACGAGGTAGTAGAGCGGAAACAGCGCGCGCAGAAACCGCGATGCCGGTTCGCCATCCAGTGTCCTGAACACCACCGGCGTCACGACAAACGAAAAGAACAGCATCGCGCCAAGCAGGATGGCGGTGGCGTAGAGCGCGATGGCGTGCAGCAGCATTTGAATATCTCTCTATGTGACTATGCTCAATTTCGCAGAGAGACATTTGGGGTGCAATTCTGCCGTTGACCGGACTCGGCGGCTTGGCCATAGAAAGGCCATGACACAGGATCAGACCGCCTCGCTTCTCTCCATCGTCCGCTTCCCCGTCAAAGGCCTGACGCCGCAGAAACTGGACGCAGCGCAACTCACGCCCGACCAGCCGATAGCCGGCGACCGCCGCTTTGCGCTGGCCCATGGCGGCTCGGCCTTTGATGCTGCGGCACCGGCCTTCCAGAAGAAGGCGCATTTCCTCACCTGGATCCGCAATCCGCCGCTGGCCGCGCTGGACTGCAGCTTCGATGCGGGTGGCACGCGCATCACGATTTCAAAAGCCGGCAGGGTGCTGGTGCAGGATGCCGACCTCACCTCGCCGATCAGCCGCCCCGCCATCGAGAAGGTGGTGCTCGATCATATCGGCGATGAGGCCGCGCGCGGCAGCGTGCATGTGGCGGAAGCACCTGGCGCCTGGTTCGCCGATGTGCCCGATCCCTATATCTCGATCCAGAATACCGCGACGCTGCTCGAACTCGGCCGCAAGCTCGGACAGACCGCACCGCTCGACTATCGCCGCCTGCGCGGCAATCTGCTGGTCGAGGGTTTCGCGGCCTGGGGCGAAATGAAATGGGTCGGCGCGAAGATCCAGATCGGCGAAACCGTGCTGCAGGTCGAGGCGGTGATCGGCCGCTGCGCCGCCACCCATGTGAACCCCGATACCGGCGTGCCCGACAGCGATCTGGTCGGCCTGCTGAACCGCGACTACGGCCATAACAAATGCGGCGTCTATGCCCGCGTGATCCAGGGCGGCACGATCAAGCCCGGCGACCGCGTCGGCCGGATTTACTGACACCGGGTTGACCCAGGTTTTATGCGGGCCCCCGCCGCGCGCTGCCGAACCGGGGCTGCGACGGAATGCCGCTTGCGCACTGCCCTGAGCGGGCGCAGGGTCTCCGCATCATCCGCAGAGGAACACCCGATCATGTCTGCTCCTGTGATCTCGCGTCGCAAGCTTCTGCTGTCGTCCGTCGGTCTGGCCGCGGCCGGGGCCGGCGGTGTCGTGCTGGCCCCCAAGGCCGCGCTGGCCTGCGAGGCCGTCCATGCCGCCGCCACGACGAAATACAACAGCCTCGCGCGCGGTGCCGCTTTCGCCGCGTCCAATGTGATGAGCAGCCTGATCGACATGGCCTGCCCCTGCTGTGGCGAGCCGCTGGTACTGTTCAACGGCAAGATCGCGCTCTGACCTCGCCGCGCTGCGCGCAGCACCCCGCGTCACAAAACCGCAGGTTACCGCTAAATAGCTTGGCAGCGCCGCGGCGCCTTGCCAGTGTGCCGGCCATGTCATCCCCCGCCACCCCTGCGGCCTGGGCCCTGCCCGCCGGCGCCGACAGCGATCCCGCCTTTGCCCGGCTGCATGCCTACTGGCTGTCCAGGACACGCGGCGACCACCTGCCGGCGCGTCCCGATATCGATCCGCTTGAAATCCCGCGCGAGCTGCTGCCCAGCATCGCCCTGCTGGAAATCGAGCGGCAGGCCGATGGCGGGCGACGCTATCGCCTGCGCCTGTTCGGCAGCGACCTCGAAGCCATGACCGGCGGCAGCAACGAAACCGGCCGCTATTACGACGAGGTGACCCATCAGCCCGGCCTGTATGAAAAGCTCGACCAGCTGCTCGGGCTGCTGGTGACCGAGCGCCGACCGATCTATTTCGCCGCGCCCTCCGGGTCGACAGATCGGGGTTTTCTGTGGTTCGGCCGGCTCGCCCTGCCGCTGGCCAGCGATGGCCAGACCGTCGACATGATCCTGGCGCTCGTCCGCCCCCTGCCGGGGCCCCCGGCTGGCCAGCCGGCCACATCCCCGGGTTAAACGACGAATCCGTCGAATCGCCCCCCGATAGCCCCGCTGATGCCACATTCGGGGGGCGTCCTGTCTCCATACACGGGGTCTGCCCCTGAGAAAGTGTGGAGTCTCGCCATGAACAATCTCGCTGCCCTGATCCTGCTCGGCGCCATCAGCGGCATGACCGCGCCGGCCCAGGCGATGGAACCGGTGCGCGGTCCCGCGCCCAGTGCCGGTGTCAGCACCGGCATTGTGCAGGTACAGGGCCCGCCGTCTTCCCAAACCCCGGCCGCGCCGGACTCGCCTGCCGCGCAGATCGAACCGCAGGCAATTCCCCCGGGCGGGCCGCCGGCCGGCGCGCTGTCGCTGTCGCAGATCATCACCCAGATCGAAAGCCGGCCCGACTTCGCCTTCATCAGGGATATCGACTGGGATGACGGCCGCTACATCGTGCAGTACCGCACGCGCGATGGCCGCGACCGCGACCTGAAGATCGATCCCCGCACCGGCCGGCCGGTGGAAGGCCGCCTGCCGATGGTGCACTGGCCGAAGACGTAACGGCCCGAAGACGTAAGGCTTACGCCAGCGCCGTTGTGCCGCTGTCCGGCAGGGCGGCCGGCGGCCATTCGCTGCGCAGCAGGGCAAACAGGTCGCTGTCGCGCCATTCGCCGCGCACGCTGAAATTCTGCTGCAGCCGGCCTTCATGGCGGAAGCCTAATTTCCGCAGCACCGCATGGCTGCGCTGGTTCTCCACATCGGCCAGCGCGGTGATGCGATGCAGGCCCAGTTCGGCAAAGCCAAAGCGCAGCACGCCCTGCATGGCTTCCGACGCATAACCCTTGCCGCGGATGCTGCCGTCAAATGAAAAGCCGATATTGCCCTGGCGATGCTCCGGCGACGCGATGCTGAGCCGCACCATGCCGATGGCCCGTGCAAGTGAACGTTCCTCCACAGCAAACAGCCAGTCGCGGCCGCTGGGATTGGCGGCCTCGGCCACCCGCGCCGCGATGAAGCGCGTCACCAGCTCGGCATCCAGAGCCGGACCGGGCAGGTATTTCCAGAAATCCTCCTGCACCGCGAACTGCTGGAACGCCGCCTCGTCGGCCGGCGTGAAGGCGCGGAGCGTCAGGCGCTGGGTGCGGAGCATGGGGAAAGCATCGGTCATGGTCAGGATTGTAGCGGATCATAGAGCGTCGCGCCCAGCAGCATATCGGCCGCCGTGCCGTCGCGCGACAGCGGCATCACCAGGCCGGTGAAATGCGCTGCCGCAATGCCGTCACGCTCCGCCTGTTCACCCCGCACCCGCTGGCGGATGCGGGCCCAGCGTGGCGCGCCACGCTGCAGGATCTCGCGCCAGTCGCTGCAGAAGCGCGCACGATCCGGGCTCACCTCGTCCTCGTTCACTTCACGGCCGGTGATATCCGTGCCGAAGAAGGGCCGGAAGGCCGTGCCGACCAGTCGCATGCGAAACCGCATCGGCGGGCCGATCTGCGGCACCTCGACCAGGAACAGATACGGCAGCAGGCGCGGAATCTCGGTCGGCTCGATATCGGCGCGGAGCGGCCAGGGCCGGTCGGCTTTTTTCGCCAGCCAGTAGCGGTAGGCCTCGACCAGCAGCGGCACATCGAGGGCATCCATGTCCCAGCTGCTGGTGATGTCGTCGAACAGCGGCGCGCTCATGGCCCTACGTCACTTCCCAATACAGAAATCCCGGAAGATCACGTCCAGCAGATCCTCCACGTCGATCCGTCCGGTGATGCGTCCCAGGGCGCGCGCCGCCAGCCGCACATCCTCCGCCGCCAGCTCGGCGCTGGTGTTGTGGCGCTCGGCACCGCGCACGAAGCGGTCCAGCGCGGCAATGCAGTCGGTCAGCGCCTCGCGGTGGCGGGCGCGGGTCAGCGTCGCACTGCCGGTCAATCCAATGCGCGCGGTGACCTCGGCCTCCAGCGCATCCAGCAACGCCTTCATGCCGGTATTGGCGCGCACGGATATCGGCAGCACCGGCCGGTCGTTGATCGTCCAGCCGCTGGGCGTGCTGGCCGCATCGGCCTTGTTGGCGATCACGATGGCGTCAGTATCGATCAGCGCCGCGGTCTCCTGCGGCACGGTCTTCGCCGTCGCATCGAGCACGACAAGTTTCAGATCGGCCGACTCCGCCCGCTTGAGCGCGCGCGCCACGCCCTCGCTCTCGATACTGTCCGCGCTCTCGCGCAACCCCGCCGTATCAGCCAGCACGACCGGATAGCCGCCGAGATCGAGATGCACCTCGATCACATCGCGCGTGGTGCCGGGGATATCGGAGACAATCGCCGCCTCGCGCCTGGCTAGCGCATTGAGCAGCGACGACTTGCCGACATTGGGTGCGCCCAGGATTGCCACCATCAACCCATCACGCAGCCGCTCGCCGCGCCGATTATCAGTCAGATGCGCGGCGATCTCCTCGCGCAGGCGCGCCAGCTGCGGCCGCACCTCGGCCGCCACGCCCTCGGGCAGGTCTTCATCGGGGAAATCGATATCGGCTTCGAGATGGGCAAGCGCACGCGTGAGCTGGTTGCGCCAGCCCTCGTAGAGCTGCCCCAGTGCGCCCTGCATCTGGCGTAACGCTTGCCGGCGCTGGGCTTCGGTCTCGGCATTGATCAGATCGCCCAGCCCCTCGGCCGAGGTGAGGTCGAGCTTGCCATGCTCGAAGGACCGGCGGCTGAACTCGCCCGGCTCGGCCAGGCGCAGGCCGGGCAGTTTCGCCAATGCTGTAAAGACCGCCGCCAGCACGGCACGGCCGCCATGCAGCTGCAGCTCGACCACATCCTCGCCGGTGAAACTGTGTGGTGCCGGAAACCACAGCACCATGCCCTCGTCCAGCAGGGCGCCGCTGTCGTCCTTCAGCTTGCGCAAACTGGCGGTGCGCGCCCGGGGCAGCTGGCCGCCGACCAGCGCGAGCAGGGCATCGGCAGCGTTAGGCCCGCTGAGGCGGATCACCGCCACGCCGGCACGGCCCGGTGCGGAAGACAGCGCGTAGATGGTTTGCGGGGTCATTTAAACAGTGTCATGCCCGGGCCTGACCCGGGCATCCATGTCCAGCTGCTTCACAGGACTTGCAGAGACTGGGGCGAACCCTCGCACGTGGATGGCCGGGTCAAGCCCGGCCATGACGAACAGGGGGTTGGTCGCCGCTCGCCTCACTTCTTCTTTTCGGTGTGGTCGGGGCCGTCCTCGGGCTTGAGCAGCAGCCGGGCGACGCGGCCGCCCTGCTTCACATGCACGTCCAGGATCTCGTCGATATCGGCGAAACTGTCCGCGCGATACCACACGCCCTCGGGATAGATCACCAGCGTCGGGCCCAGTTCGCAGCGCTCCAGGCAGCCGGCCTGGTTCACCCGCACGCCGTCTTCCAGCCCCAGCCCCAGCTCCTTGGCCCGGGTCTTCATGTAATTGCGCAGCTTCTCGGCGCCCTTGCGGGCACAGGAGCCGCGCGGGTGGTTTTCCGGCCGCTCGTTGGTGCAGACAAAGATATGGGCGCGGTAGAAATCGGCCGGATCGCCGGCTTTCGCCGGGGGACGCACCTGGTAACGGATCGCCATGGGGGGGGGTCTCGCGCCTACTTCTTGGCCGTGCCGCCGCCCGTCATGCCCCCGGCGGGAAACTGGCTGAAAAAGAATTTCTGAATCTGCTCCAGGTTGTTCATCCCCATCGGCCCCCAGGTGCGCAGCAGCACCTCCGGGTCCATGGATTTGAGCGAACTCATCATGCGCTCCTGCATCTGGGCCATCACGGCCTCCTGCAGGGGCTGCACATCCGGCAGGCCGAGGAAGGACCGGGCCTCCTCCGGCGTGCAATCAACATTGACAGTCACCTTCATCGCTGCACCATACTGCTCTGATGGAAATGCCCGAATTGAGAAGCAGGACAAATACCTAGCATGACCGGAGGCGCGTTGTCAGGGATCAAGATCGATATGGGGCGGAACAATCTCGATACGGCCGCATCGCCCTATCTGCAGCAGCATCGCGACAACCCGGTGCACTGGCAGATCTGGGGCCCCGAGGCGCTGGCCGCCGCCCAGGCCGCCAACAAGCCGATCCTGCTCAGCATCGGTTATGCCGCCTGTCACTGGTGCCATGTGATGGCCCATGAAAGCTTCGAGAACCCGCAGATCGCCGCGGTGATGAACGATCTGTTCATCAACATCAAGGTCGACCGCGAGGAACGGCCCGATATCGACGCCATCTACATGAACGCCCTGCAGGTGCTGGGCGAGCAGGGCGGCTGGCCGCTCACCATGTTCCTGACGCCCAAGGGCGAGCCCTTCTGGGGCGGCACGTATTTTCCGCCCGAGAGCAAATACGGCCGGCCCGGCTTCCGCGAGGTGCTGGAAAAAATCTCCGACGCCTGGCAGCAGAAACCCGATGCCATCGCGCAGAACACCAAGATGATCGTCGGCGCCCTGCGCAACCTGGCCAAGCCGCAGAGCCGTGACCGCCTGCCGCTCAGCAACGATGTGCTCGACCAGGTGTCGGCGCAGATTCTCTCCCATGTCGACCCCGAGCAGGGCGGCATCGGCACGGCGCCGAAATTCCCGCAGACCGGCCTGTTCGATCTCCTGTGGCGGGCCTACCTGCGCACCGGCATCCCGGATTATTCACTGGCGGTGATCACCACGATTTCGCGCATGGCGCAGGGCGGCATCTACGACCATCTCGGCGGCGGCTTCGCGCGCTATTCCACCGATGCCGAATGGCTGGCGCCGCATTTCGAGAAGATGCTCTACGACAACGCCCAGCTGCTGTCGCATATGGCGAGCGTCGAGGCCGAGACCGCTGACCCGATCCTGCGCCAGCGCATCGAGGAGACCGTCGGCTGGCTGCTGCGCGAGATGGTGGCCGAAGCCGGCGGGTTCGCCGCCACGCAGGATGCGGATTCCGAAGGCGAGGAAGGCAAGTTCTACGTCTGGCATATGGGCGAGATCGAGGATGCGCTCGGCGCCTATGCCGGCGAATTCTGCGCCGCCTATGACGTCACCGACCACGGCAACTGGGAACACAAGACCATCCTGCGCCGCTCGCTGTCGCCCGACCTGAAGGATGCGGCGAGCGAGAAACGGCTGAAACTCGCGCGCGAGAAACTCCTGGCGGTGCGCGAGACACGCATCAAGCCGGGCTGGGACGACAAGGTGCTGGCCGACTGGAACGGCCTGATGATCGCCAGCCTCGCCGAGCTGTCGCAGCAGTATGCGCAACCCGCCTGGCTGACGGCTGCCGAACGCGCCTATGCCTTCATTGCCGGCACCATGCAGCAGGGCGAGGATCGCCTGGGCCACAGCTGGCGCAGCGACATCCTGGTCTTCCCCGGCCTGCTGGACGATTACGCCAACATGTCGGCGGCGGCGCTGGCGCTGTTCGAGGCCACTGGCAATCCGGCCTATCTGGCGCAGGCCAAGCGCTGGCTCGATGTGGTGGAAAGCGATTACCTCGACACGGTGAATGGCGGCTATTTCTTCACCTCCAAGGAGGCCGAGGATCTGGTCACCCGCACCCGTCATGCCGCCGACAACGCCACGCCGGCCGGCAACGGCACGCTGGTCAGTGTATTCGCGCGGCTGTGGTATCTCACCGGCGAGCTGGTCTGGCGCGAGCGCGCGCAGAACCTGATCGACGCCTTCTCGGCCGATGTCGGCAAGAACTTCTTCCCGATGGGCGCCTATCTCAATGGCGTCGACCTGTTCATCAATGCCGTGCAGGTGGCGATCATCGGCCGGCGCGGCGATGCCGCCACCGATGCGCTGGTGGCTGCAGCCTACAGCGTGTCGGTGCCCAACCGCGTGGTGCTGGTCACTGCGCCCGATGCGATGCTGCCCGAGACGCATCCGGCGACGGGCAAGACACAGATCGAGGGCAAGCCGACGGCCTATGTCTGCCTCGGCCCCACCTGCGGCCTGCCGGTGACGACGCCGGCCGAACTTGTCGCCTCGCTAAAAGCGACACGGGCGGTTTAACCCCGGACTCCGGCGCATCGGTTGCAATTGCCCGCGGCAGTGGCCGGCGCCGGCATGTCTGCACCCTATCTTTCCGGTAACCCGGTGCGGGCGGGACCGGGATTACACATTGCTAATCCATCTGCACCGGCGGTGCCGACTATGTTGGTTGCGTTACAACCACACAGGATCGGACCCATGGAAAAGCTGAAGTCGTCCCGGTTATGGGCGCAGGAAATGTTTCACGCCGTACGCGGTCGCGAAGCCAAGCGCGGCTCGGAAGCCGATGAATGGGTGGTGCGGATGCTCGAACATTTCATCGCCCGCATCAAACGCGAAGCCTTTGTTGCCGGCGCGGATCGCTACAAGAGCCGCCTGCTGTCGCTGGCGCCGCACGAGGACCACATCAGCATCAAGCAGGTTCCCCTGCTGGAGCCCAGCCTGACGCCAGCCGAAATCCTCGCCACGCTCAATCATATCGCCAGGGCCGAACGGCCCTTGCCGCCACGGATCAGCAGCGAGATGCCGGCTGCCACCACGCCGGTGACTCCGGCGATGACAAAGGCCTGCATGTAGTCGCCCTGCTGCACGCGCATCCAGCCGGCGAAGAAGGCAGCAGATGCCGCGCCGAGCTGATGGCCGGCAGCGATCCAGCCGAACACCACCGGGCCATCGCGCTCGCCAAAGGCCTCCACCGCCAGCCGCACGGTCGGCGGCACGGTGGCGATCCAGTCGAGGCCATAGAACACGGCAAACACCGACAGGCTGACCAGCGAGAAATCGGTATAGGGCAGATAGACCAGCGACAGCCCGCGCAGGCCGTAATACATGAACAGCAGCTTGCGCGGATCGTAGCGATCGGTGAGCCAGCCCGATGCCGTGGTGCCGAACAGGTCGAAGAAGCCCATCAGCGCCAAGACGCCGGCCGCTGTCGTCACCGCGATGCCCATGTCGCCGCAAAATGACAGCATATGGGTACCGACCAGGCCGTTGGTGGTGAAGCCGCAGATCCAGAAGGTGGCGAACAGGAACCAGAAGTCGGGTTTCTTCGACGCACGGCCGAGCGCACTGACGGCAAAGACCAGCGGATTCTGTGCGGGCCCGGCCGGCGGCGTCATCGCAGTGGCGCCATAGGGCGCAAGGCCGATATCGGCGGGCTTTTCCGGCAGCAGCCACAGCACCAGCGGGATCAGTGCGGCGCAGGCAATCGCCACGGTCCAGGCCACCGTGGCCCAGCCGCCCGCCTCGGCAATGGCTGAAAGCAGCGGAATGAAGATCAGCGTGCCGGTCGCCGTGCTGGCGGTCAGCAGGCCCATCACCAGGCCGCGGTTGCTGACGAACCAGCGGTTGGTGATCGTCGCGCCCATCACCAGCGCCACGGCGCCCGAGCCCAGGCCCGACAGCACGCCCCAGCTGGCGATCAGGTGCCAGGACTGGGTCATCATGGTCGACAGCGCGGTGGAGCCGGCCATCAGCACCAGCGCAGTCAGCAGGGTGCGGCGGATGCCGAAGCTCTGCATCAGGGCGGCGGCAAACGGCCCGACCAGCCCATAGAGGAAGATGCCGATGGCGGCGGCCAGCGAGGTGGTGTCGCGGCTCCAGCCAAACGCCTTTTCCCACGGCACCAGCAGCACGCTGGGGGTCGAGCGCAGGCCGGCGGCGACCAGCAGGCAGAGGAAAATGACGCCGATGACCACGAACGCGTATTTCTGGCCCAAGATCTTTTTGCCTGGGAAGGCGGGGCGTGCTAAGCTCATGTGACTAACCGGTACGTGTTGCGAGGGCGCCAATATGCGTACCGATCGGTAACATTGTCAAGGACGAAAGCCATGGCGCAAAAACCGCTGACCGATCAGCCTGTTCCGGGGACCGCCCCGGCTGCGGCGCCGCGTGCCGCCGACAAGATCCGCCGCACCGCCCGCGAGCTGTTCTATGCGGCCGGCATTCGGGCGGTCGGCGTGGACGAGATCGTCACCAAGGCCGGCGTCACCAAGCCCAGCCTGTACCGCGCCTTCCCGTCAAAGGATGAACTGGCGGCAGCCTACCTGCGCGATTACGACGCCGAATTCTGGCAGCGCTTCGAGGCCCGGCTGGACAATGCCGGGCGCGACAATCCGCGCGCCGGCCTGATGGATTTCCTGCACAACCTGGGCAGCCGCGCGGGCGCGCCGCACTATCGCGGCTGCGGCCTGTCCAACACGGCGGTCGAATATCCCGACGACAGCCACCCGGCCCGCAAGGTGTCGGAGGAGCATAAGCAAAAGCTGCGGCTGCGGCTGGCTGAACTGGCCGCCGATATGGGCGCCGACGACCCGAAGCTGCTGGGCGACAGCCTGATGCTGCTGATCGAGGGCGCCTTCGTCACCGGCCAGCTGTTCCATGCCGGCGGCGGTCCGGCACGCGCGCTGGCCGAAGCGGCCGAACGGCTGATCGACAGCCATCTGAAGGGCTAATACAGCAGCTCCGGCTCTGCCACCGGCGTGATGTCGTCGCGTTTCAGCGCGATCTTCTCGTTGTCGCTGCGCACGACCAGGTATTCCACGATCTCCGTGCTTTCCAGGCTGCGCTCCTGATGCGGCACATGCGGCGCGAAATAGACAAAGTCGCCCGGGCCGATCTCGGCGGCATAGTCCAGCCGCGCGCCCCAGCGGATCTCGCTGCGGCCCTTCACCACATACACCATCACCTCATGGCGGCCATGGGTATGCGGACCGGTATTGGCCTGCGGCGCCACCTGCACGCTGCCGATCCAGGTTTTGTCGCCGCCGCCAATGCCAGAGAAATCGAAGGCCGTGCTGCGCCCGCCATTGCTCACGCGCTCTGCCGCCACCGTTGCCGCGCGCCGCACCGTCACGCCGGTACGCCAATCCTTGCTGTCGTCCATATCCGCGCCTCCTGCCAGCAGGATAAACCAGCCCTGCGATATCCAGAAAGTGAGTCACGGCCTGCCAGATTCTGTCAGCAGTCACGTATCGGTCATGACAGGATACTGGATTGGCGGCCAAAACCGCCCAATCTGGTCGGCAGCCGGTGGCGACGCCCGGGCCGGAACAACGGGGCCGGGCTGGCGTTTTATCAGTCCACCGGTGCCGTGACTTTCGGTCACAACGCCTTAAGTCGTTTTTCGCGGTCTTCCGGGATCGCAGTCAGGGAGAGCCAGCAGATGAGCGGCACCATCGCCTTTGAGGAGACCACGTTTGGCGATGCCACGCAGGCGGGTGCGGCCCATGACGGCGGCACCGCCATCTACGATACCGCCGGCACTCTGATCGAAACCGGCCCGGCCGAGACGGCCATCACCCTGCACAGCCAGTCGGTGCGCGATGCCCTGCTCGATGGCTATCGCGCCGTGCGCCAGCTCACCGAGCGCCTGGTCGAACCGCTGACGGCGGAAGACCAGATGCTGCAGTCGATGGACGATGCCAGCCCGGCGAAATGGCACCGCGCCCACACCACCTGGTTCTTCGAGACCTTTGTGCTGCAGCCGCATCAGCCCGGCTACTGCGTGTTCGACGAGCACTTCAACTACCTGTTCAATTCCTATTACGAAGCCATCGGCGAGCGGCATCCGCGGCCCGAGCGCGGCATCCTGAGCCGCCCCACCGCCGAAACCGTCACCCAGTATCGCCGCTATGTCGATGCCGCGATGGCCGAACTGATCGCGCGCACCGATGACGCGGTGCTTGGCGTCATCGCGCCGCTGCTGGCGCTGGGCCTGGCGCATGAGCAGCAGCATCAGGAACTGATCCTCACCGACATCAAGCATGCCTTCTGGCGCAATCCGGTGTCGCTGGCCTACCAGCCGCCACAGGCCTTCACGCGCGAACCGGCACCGCCGCTGGATTTCATCGGCTTTGCCGGCGGCATCGTCGAGATCGGCCATGACGGCCACGGCTTCGCCTTCGATAACGAAGGCCCGCGCCATCGCGTGCTGCTCAACCCCTATCGCCTCGCCACGCGACCGATCACCTGCGGCGAATATCTGATGTTCATGGAAGATGGCGGCTACAGCCAGCCCGAACTCTGGCTCTCGGATGGCTGGGCCACCGTGCAGCGCGAAGGCTGGCAGGCGCCGCTATACTGGTCGCCCGATGCGCGCCATGAGAGCGGCTGGCAGATCTTCACGCTGAACGGCAAGCGCGCCATCGATCCGGCCGAGCCGGTCTGTCATGTGTCCTTCTTTGAAGCCGCGGCCTTCGCGACCTGGGCTGGCAAGCGCCTGCCCACCGAGGCCGAATGGGAGCACGCGGCCAATTCCGGGCGCTGCGAATTCCGCGGCGGTTTCCTCGACCGCGCCCATCCGCATCCGCGCGCCAGCACGGCACCCGCCGGCCGGCTGCAGATGCTCGGCGAGGTGTGGGAATGGACGCGCTCGGGCTACGAGCCCTATCCGGGTTTCCGTCCGGTGCAGGGCGCCATCGGCGAATACAACGGCAAATTCATGGTCAGCCAGCTGGTGCTGCGCGGCGGCTCCTGTGTCACGCCGCCCGGCCATGTGCGCGCCAGCTATCGCAACTTCTTCCCGCCGGCCGCGCGCTGGCAATTTTCCGGTATCCGTCTCGCGGAGGACGCATGAACAATCTCGCCATCCTGTGGCCGCGCGAAGAGCGCCCGCTTCACCATCCCACACCGTTTGGCCGCGACGTGCATGCCGGCCTGCGTGCCGGCGCCAAGGCGATCCCGGCGAAGTATTTCTACGACAGCCATGGCTCTGAACTGTTCGAGCAGATCTGCCGGCTGCCGGAATATTACCCGACCCGCACCGAGCGGAAAATCCTGCTCGACAATGCCGCAGAGATCGCGGCCATCATCGGTGCCGATGTCGAGGTGGTGGAATTCGGCGCCGGCGCTGCCGAGAAGGTGCGCCTGCTGCTCGATGCGCTGCCGCGTCCGGCCGGCTATCTGCCGATCGACATTTCCGGGCCGCATCTGACCGCCGCCGTCGCCCCGCTGGCCAGCCGCTACCCGGATGTGACCATCCGCGTCGTCGCCGGCGACTTCACCCAGGCTCTGCCGCTGCCCGCACCGCTGCCGCAGGCGCGCTGCCGCGTCGGGTTTTTCCCCGGCTCCACCATCGGCAATTTCACCCCTGACGAAGCGCTGGCCTTCCTGCGCAATGCCGCGACCATGCTGCGAAGCAGCACCGCCAGCGGCGCCGGCCTGCTGATCGGCGTCGATCTGGTGAAAGACCCGGCCGTGCTGCATGCCGCCTATAACGACAGCGCCGGCGTGACGGCGGCCTTCAACCTCAACCTGCTGCAGCGGATCAATCGCGAGCTGAATGGCGATTTCGACCTCGGCAGTTTCGACCATTACGCCTTCTACCAGCCGGACCAACACCGCATCGAGATGCATCTGGTCAGCCGCCATGCCCAGGTCGTGACGGTCTGCGACCAGCGCTACAGCTTTGCCGCCGGTGAATCGATCCATACCGAGAATTCCTACAAATACACCCCGGCCGGATTCCGCCAGCTGGCCGAGAAGGCCGGCTTCCGGCCGGCAGCGATGTGGACCGATGAAGACAGCCTGTTCAGCCTGCACTGGCTGGCGCTGCCGGACGCGTGAATGATCACTGCTGCAGGCTGAGGAAGCGGCGGAACCGCAGCAGGCTGACGAAGAAGGCGCCCGCGCCCATGGCGAGGATGGCCAGCGTCTCCGGCCAGACGGTCTCCAGACCGGCGCCGCGCGACAGGATCGCCTGGGTCAATGCCACGTAATGCTTGGTCGGCAGCAGCTGCACCGCCATCTGCAGCCAGTCCGGCATCGCTTCCAGGGGCGTCAGCGCCCCGGACAGCAGATGCATCGGCATCTGCACCAGCATGAACAGCAGGGCGAACTGCGCCATCGAGCCGGCAAGCGTGGCCAGCGCAATGCCGAGCGCGGCAGCGACGAAGATGAAGGCCGCCGTCTCAGCGAAAAACAGCACCAGCGACCCCGCGATCCGCATGCCCAGCAGGCCCTGCAGCACCGCCAGCAGGCTGGCCATCGACAGCAGCAGGATCACGCCGCCATTGGCGAGAATCTTGGCCAGCATGATCTCGGCGGCATGCACCGGCATCACCAGCAGATGCTCCAGCGTGCCGCGCTCGCGCTCGCGCATCACGGCCGCACCGGTCAGCAGGATCGCCAGCATGTTGATCACCTGCAGCAGGGCCATCGCACCGGTGAACCAGGTGGATTCCACCGTCTGGTTGAAGGCAATGCGCAGGTTGAGGCGCACCGCATCGGTGCTGCTGGCGCCGGGATGCAGGAAGCGCGCGATCTCGCCGGCGACGATCGACTGGATGTAGCTGCTGCCGATGCCGGCCTGCATGATCGCCGTGGCATCGATCAGCAGCTGCAGCTCGGGCCGGCGACCGGCCTGAACATCGGCCTGGAAATCCGGCGGGATGTTCAGCACGAAGGTGAAGCGCGCCTGGTCCATAGCGCGATCGACCGCATCGGGCGCCACCGCCACCGGTGCCTGGAAACGCGGCGGCATAAAAGCCTCGGCAATGCGTTCGGACAGCGTCGAGCGATCCTCGTCGATGATGCCGAGCGAGGCGCGCACCAGATCGTGCGAGGTGCCGGTGGCCTGGGCATAGACCATCAGGCTGAAGGCATAGAGCATGAAGGCGAACAGCACGCGGTCGCGGAACAGGCTGGTGATTTCCTTGCCGGCCAGCAGCAGCACGGCACGCAGCGAGGGCATCCGCATCATGCCTCCTGCTTGCGCAGGAACAGCCAGGCCATGGCCAGCAGAACCGGCCAGAAGGCCGCCGTCGACAGGATGAAGGGCAACAGGTCGGTGAAGCCCAGGCCTTTGGTGAAGGCGCCGACGCTGGTGCGCAGGAAATAGGTGGCGGGAAACAGCGAGCCGATCAGCCGCGCACCGCCCTGCAGGGTCGAGACCGGCTGCAGCAGGCCGGAGAAATGCACCGTCGGCATGATGGTGAGCACGGCGGTGCCGAACAGGGCCGCCACCTGGCTCGATGTGAAACAGGAGGTCAACAGGCCGATCGCGGTGCTGGCCAGCACATAGAACAGGCCGCCCAGCAGCAGGCCGATCAGGCTGCCTTTCAGCGGCACGCCGAAAACGAACACCGCCATGGCGATCAGCAGCAGCACGTTGACATAGGCCAGCGCGACATAGGGCAGCTGCTTGCCGAGCAGGAATTCGATCTTGCGCACCGGCGTCACGTAAAGGTTGGTGATCGAGCCGCGTTCGCGTTCCGACACCACGCCCAGCGCGGCCAGGATGGCGGGGATCAGCATCAGCATCATGGCAAACAGCGCCGGCACCATGGCATCCAGGCTGCGGAAGGCCTGGTTGTAGCGGAAGCGCGGCACCACGGTGGCCGGCTGCACCAGACTGGCGCCCTGCTGCCGCGCCAGGTCGGCGAGAAAGCCATTATGCACGCCGTTGACATAGCCCTCCACGGTCTCGGCGCGGAACGGCATGCCGCCGTCGATCCAGACCGAGACATCGGCCTGGCGGCCGCGCCGCAGGTCGGCGCCGAAGCCGGGCGGAATTTCCACCGCCACCACGATGCGGTTGCCGCGCAGCCGCTGCAGCAGCGTATCGCCATCCGGCAGATCGCTCTGGCGCTGGAAATACGACGAGCCGGAGAAAGCCTCGACATAGGCACGGCTTTCCGGCGTGGCATCGCGGTCCAGGGCGGCAAAGGTGATGCGGTCGACATCGAAGGTGATGCCATAGCCGAACATCAGCATCAGCAGCAGGGTGCCGCCCAGCGCGAAGGCGAGCCGGATCGGATCGCGCATCAGCTCGATCCCTTCGCGCCAGGCATAGGCCAGCAGGCGCTGCAGCGAAAACAGGCCGCGACGCGGCGGCGTGCTTTCCATTGCGGCAGCGGCGATGCCGCTCGTCACGATCGCCTCGGCCTTGCGGCCGCCCAGTTCCATATAGGCGATGAAGGCGTCTTCCAGGCTGGCGGCCTGCTGCGCCGCCTGCAGCTCCTGCGGTGTGCCGGTGCCGATCAGGCGACCGGCATGCATGAAGGCGACGCGGTCGCAGCGCGCGGCCTCGGCCATGTAATGCGTGGAGATGAAAATAGTGACGCCGCGTTCGCGCGACAGCCGCACCAGCTCCTGCCAGAAAATCGCGCGCGCCACCGGGTCGACGCCGGAGGTCGGCTCGTCGAGGATCAGGATTTCCGGATCATGCACGATGGCGACCGCCAGCGACAGGCGCTGGCGCAATCCCATCGGCAGCGCATCGGCCACCGTCTCCAGTTCCGGTTGCAGATCGAAATGCCGCGCCAGCGCCAGGATGCGCGTGGCCGCGGCCTTGCCGTCCAGCCCGTAAAGGCCGGCATGCAGCACCAGATTCTGCCGCACCGTCAGTTCGCCATAGAGCGAGAAACTCTGCGCCATGTAGCCGATGCGCCGGCGTAGCGAGAAATCCCGCGCCGTCACCGGCTGGCCAAACAGCCGGCCCTCGCCTTCACTGACCGGCAGCAGGCCGGTCAGCATCTTCATCGTGGTGGTCTTGCCGCAGCCGTTGGAACCGAGGAAGCCGAAAATCTCGCCGCGCCGGATCGCCAGGTCGACGTGATCGACAGCGGTGAAATCGCCGAACCGGCGCGTCAGGCCATGCGCCTCGATCACCAGCTCCCCATCGCCGGCACCCGGCGCCACCGCAGCAGCAGCAGCCGTCAGGCCCGCGCGCCGCTCCGGCGGCAGCAGGGCGATGAAGGCCGGTTCCAGACCCGGCTGCCCGGTCTGCGCCTTCAGCGCTGCCGGGCTGCCGGATGCCAGGATGCGGCCGCGATCCAGCAGCACGACATGATCGAAGCGCTCGGCCTCGTCCATCGTCGAGGTGGCGACCAACAGGGCAAGCTGCGGCCGACCCTGGCGGATGGTATCGATCAGGTCCCAGAACTGCCGGCGCGACAGCGGATCGACGCCGGTGGTCGGCTCGTCGAGGATCAGCAGGTCCGGGTCATGCACCAGCGCGCAGCACAGGCCGAGCTTCTGTTTCATGCCGCCCGACAGTTTCTGCATCAGCCGGTCGGCGAAGGGGGCGAGGCCGGTGGCCTCCAGCAAAGCCGGAATGCGCCGCGCCTGCTCGGCGCGGTCATGGCCGAACAGGCGGGCGAAGAAGGCAATATTCTCGCGCACGGTGAGGCCGGCATAGAGGTTGCGGCCCAGACCCTGCGGCATATAGGCGATGCGCGGCTGCACGGAATCACGCGCGCGGCGGTCGGCCAGATCGGCATCCAGGGCCAGGATGCGGCCCTGCTGCAGCCGGCGCACGCCGGCCGCCAGCGCCAGCAGCGTCGATTTGCCGACACCGTCGGGGCCGACCAGTGCCAGCGTCGCACCCGGTGCAATCGACAGGCTCACATCCTGCAGGGCGATGGCTTTGCCGTAATGGTGGCTGACGGAATCGATCAGCAGGCCACCGCCTGTCATGGCGCCGTCGATTTCCGTGTCAGGTCGGACTCGAGCCAGGCGGGCCAGGTCGCCTGCGGATCGAGACGAACATAGGCCATGCCGGTCAGGCCGGTCTTCACCTGGTCGAGATGCTGCTGCACCAGCTGCTGCGGCACGCGCGCCTTGACGCGGAACATCATGCGTTCGCGCTCGCTGCGGGTTTCCACCTGTTTCGGCGTGAACTGCGCCTGGGCCGAGACGAAGGAGACCTGCGCCGGCACCGCCAGGCCGGGCGCCGCATCCAGCAGCAGCCGTGCCTCCGAGCCGATGGCGACGCGACCGGCCGCCGGTGCCGGCAGGAAGAAGGTCATGTAGACATCGGACAGGTCGAGCAGCGTGGCGACCTTGCCGCCGGTGCCGAGCACTTCGCCCACTTCGGCAAGGCGGAACAGGATGCGGCCGGATTTCGGCGCCGTCAGCGTGCCGTCCTGCAACAGGTCGCGGATGCGGTCGGCTTCGGCTTCGGCCACCTTGATTGCCGCATCGGCGCTGCCGCGCTTGCTCTCGCTGGCGGCCAGCGCGGCTTCGGCCGTGCGGCGGATGTTGCGCTGCTGGTCGACCTTCTGTTCGGAAACGAAATTCTTGCCCGAGAGGACGAGGGTGCGCTGCAGTTCCTTGTCCGCCAGGGTCAGTTCGCTCTGGCGCTGGCGGATCTCGGCCAGCACCTGGTTGCGCTGCTGCTGAGCCTGCGCGATCTGCGCCTCGGCCGAGCGCAGCTGGGCCGCCAGATCGCGGGTATCCAGCAGGGCCAGAATTTGTCCGGCCTTGACCAGATCGCCTTCATCGACGCGGATTTCCAGGATACGCGCGGCATATTTGGTGGCGATGTCGATTTCGTTGGCCTCAATGCGGCCATTGCCCGAAGCAAAGCCTGGCGGCAGCACCGCACGGCCGCGCTGCAGGTACCACGAGCCGGCGCCGACCGCGGCGACGATCACCAGAACTGCCAGAATCCAACGCCGCATCACTCGTCCTCATCACAAGCCCTGGCCAAGTCCCGCCGGCTTGGCCGCAGCTTGGGCAACACCGCGCTTTGCCGCATTGCGATAAATCAAGTGATCCGGCGTGCAGATGCTGTCGTGACATAACCGGAAAGTAATGCGCAGAAGCTGGCCGGGATCGTTAGGGTCCGGCTTCCTCATGGTACATCCCGTTTTCATACCCACTCTGTCCCTGCCCGCCGCTTTGCGCGGGAGCTGGCATGTCGTGCGCGCGGCCGAAAGCGGGGATGACTGGCATCCGCAAGTCCGGCACCTGCTGTATCACTGGTTGCGCTCCTGCAGCACCGATGGCCGGCTACCGACGCGTCAGCTGCTCGAATGCCCCGGATTGACAGATCTCCTGCCGCATCTGTGGCTGCTCGATGTTGATCGCAATCCCTGGCGTTTCCGCTACCGGATGGCCGGCGCCGCATTCACCAGCCTGATCGGCTGCACTGTCGGCGACAGCTGGTATGATGAAGTCCGGCCGCAGGCCTGGTCTGCCAACCGCAGCCGCCTGATTGCCACCGCGCGCGATGGCATGCCGACCTGGCGCCGCGGTGCCGCACAGCAGGAAGCCGATACCTATGTCTCGAATGATCGCGAGATCGAAAACCTGATGCTGCCGATCGCCAGCGACGGCGTCACGGTTGATGCCATCCTGGGCATCACCATGCCCTTACAGCCGGTGGCGCTGGCAGACGACACTCTGGTGGTGCAATAGCCACTGTTTTCCCGATCCGGACGCCGAGGGGGGCACCGGGGCGGCAGCGCATTGCGAGGCAGCGCTGCGAAGCCGCCCCGGACGTTTCCGGTCTTGTGCCGGCCGGCGTTACGCCGGGGCCACGGCTGCGCGGTTACGCTCTTTCAGGCCGCCGATGAAGGCGCGGATCGCCGGTTGCACGGCGGCAAACAGCGGATCGTCGCGCCGCTTCAGCATCACTTCGGAAAACAGCTTGAGCCCGATGCCGAGCGAGGCCGCCTCGTCCTCGGCATACTGGCCGCTGGCGCGGATGCGCGCGACAATGCCGATGATTTCGTCGTGATTGATCGTCTCGAAGCTCAGCGCCGGCTGGATTTCCACGCCCTCGCGCGGCGTGCCGACATGCTCGATGGTAACGCGATAGCGGTGTCCCCGCATGATATGTCCTTTCCAGGCGATGTCGCCGGAGTCAATGTTGCCCATCAGCGCCCCCCCGCACTGCATTTGCTGGTGCGGCCTACTGGCCGCGGATCTCCTTGGCGGCGCGCACCAGGATGTCGATGATGCGGCGCTGTTCCTCGGGCGAGGCATCGTCCTTGTCGAACAGCGCAGCTTTCAGGTGGTGGCGCGCGGCGCGCAGCGAGGACGACGGGTCTTCGCTGCCATGGTGGCCATGACGACCGCGCCGCATGTCATCCTCCTCGACCGCAGCGCTGCCGCCGCGGAAGAACTGCTTGGCGCGCGCGATACGCTCGCCGATCTTGGCCAGCTGCGCCATCATGGTGTCGGCATTGACGCGGTTCTCGGCCAGATAGTCGCGGCCGGCCTGGGTCAGGCTGTACAGCTTCTTGGCGCCATCGGCCGCCACGCTGGTATGGCCGATCTCTTCCAGATAGGTCAGTGCCGGATAGATCACGCCGGGGCTGGGCGCATAGAAGCCCGAGGTGTGTTCCTCCAGCGCCTTGATGATCTCGTAGCCATGGCGCGGGCGCTCTTCCAGCAGCACCAGGATCAGCAGCTGCAGATCGGCGGCCGAGACCACGCGGCTGGCGCGGAAGCCATGCCCGCCCAGGCTGTCATCGCCGGAGCTGAACAGGGCCGCCGCCAGGCGGCCACGGAAATGGCGCCGGCCGCCGCCCTTGTGCATGCAGCGATGCTCGCGGAAGGCATTGATAATATTGGGATTCATTAGATACTCGCTCATTCGATAGCCTCATTTGACATATCTTAAGATATGGTTTGCGATATCGCAGGTCAAGAGGTGTTTTCCACAGGCGTGATGAAATCTGCCTCAACACAACGTGTGTTGCCCCTGCCGAGCCGACAGCGAGACTGGCTGCCTGCTCATCCAGTCAAACGGTCACCCGATGAAAATCCTGCTTGCCGCCTGCGCCCTGCTTGTGTTCGCCGTCACCGATCTGGCGGCGCAGGACGCGCCGCGCCGCCTGCGCGCGCAGATCGACAGCGTCGATGGCCAGATGGTCGGCCTCACCACGCGCGAGGGCGAGAAGATCAAACTCGCACTCAGCCCGGCCGCCACCGTCACCGCGCTGGTGCCAGCCACGCTCGATGCGATCAGGCCGAACAGCTATATCGGCACGGCGGCGATGCCGCAGCCCGATGGCACACTGGTGGCGCTGGAGGTGCATATCTTCACCGAGGCGCAGCGCGGCGCCGGCGAAGGCCATCGCCCCTGGGATGGCGGCGGCGCGGGCTCCGGCAGCACCATGACCAACGCCACTGTCAGCACCGTGATGGCGGCCCGGGCGGATGCGCGCGGTCGCATGCTGACCCTCACCTGGCCCGGCGGCGACAAGCAGGTGCTGGTGCCGGCCGGCGTGCCGGTGGTGGCCTTCGCGCCCGGCGAGCGCGCCCTGGTCAAACCCGGCAACCATGTGCTGGTGCTGGCCACAAAGGGCGCCGATGGCAGCTACAGCGCCGACCGCATCACCGTGGGCCGCGACGGGCTGGTGCCGCCGATGTGAGAAGGAAAGGCTGGTGCCCGCTGCCGGACTCGAACCGGCACGGCCTCGCGGCCTCGGGATTTTAAGTCCCGTGCGTCTACCAATTCCGCCAAGCGGGCAGGCGCCTTCTGTCTACGCGGCAGGGGGTGCCGGGGTCAATTGTCGGGCTGCAATACAGGG
>NZ_CALRUC010000053.1:0-28130 GCF_943371255.1 Ferrovibrio terrae
CACAGAAGCATAAGCCTTGATGTTACCGCGGATGCCCTGCGCAACCGCGAACACCGCAGCGTCGTCAGACGCGTCGGCAACACGGAAGCCGGTCTGAACCCGCTTCGAGGTGACATCGAGAGAAGCGTTGGTGCTGCGCAGCGACGACAAAGCTACGAGCGCGCCAACGTTGGTATTGACGGAATTAGCCATTTTTAAGCTCCTATTCTAGGATCACAGATGGGTGCTCTCTTTTGAGAACTACCGGGGTTAAAGCAGATTGCTGTAACAAGTGTCAATCGGAAAAACTGTTTCCTCGCCCCGGTTCATCGCTAAAAGTCATTATTTTTCAAACACCTTAACAGGTCGTTAACGAACTAAACCCGCATGGATTATGGTTAATGACTCGTCATATAGCTGAAATATAACAACATTTCGCACATTATGAGGGCGGATCCTGTTCCAGGGCCGCAACCACCGCCGACCAGTCATCCGGCCGGGCCTGTCGCAGGATCGACACGCTGTCATACCAGCGACTCCCCGCGCCTGCCTCAGGCCAGTACCAGAGTCGCCCGCGCCCACGTGGCAGCAGCAGCCGGGTCGGCACCCCCAGCGCGCCAGCCATATGCACCACCGTGGTGCTGACGCTGACTAGGCCATCCAGGGCCGCCGTCTGCGCTGCCAGCGCATCCAGGTCCGTCATGCTGTCGATGGCAGGATCGTGGTGGATCGCTACGCCATGCCCGCGCAGCAGGTGCAGCTCCTCGGTCACATCGCCATATTGCTGGCACACCCAGAAAACATCCGGCCGCGCCAGGGCCGGCGCCAGAAGCGTCAGTGGAATGCTTTTGTGCGCGCCGATGGTGACATTGCCACTGCGCCAGCTCAGGCCTATCACGCGTCGCTGCGTGCCAGCCATAAGGCGGTATTCATTCTGCAGCCGCTCACGCTGCAGCGCATCGGCCAGCAGGTAACGCCCCTTGCCGGCGAAATCGGTTTCGCTCCGGCGCAGGATGGCGCCCAGACTGCCGAACGGACATTGCGCCGTGGCGGCAACCGGGGTGCCGCGCGCAACAACTGTGACATCACTGCCGGCGAAGGATCGCGCAAACAGGGCAACGAGGCGCGGCTCCACGGCAATCACCAGCCGGGCACCGCTCTGACGCCGAGCATCCTCCAGCATGGTGCCATAGAGAATCTGGTCGCCCGCGCCCTGCTCGCCCCAGAGCAGCAACACTGCATCGGCCATCGCCTCACCAGTCCAGCGCGGCAGACCGAGGCCCCAGTCGCGTTCCTTGTAATCGGGATTGCGCCAGCGCCATTCATAGGCAGGCCAGCCATTCGCATAATCGCCACCGGCCAGTCGGAACACGCCTTCATTCATGCGTGCGACCGGCCATTGCGGCGCGATCAGACGCAGCTTGTCGAAATGCGTCTGCGCACCGGCTTTATCATCCAGCTCCTCCCACAGCAGCATGGCCAGGTTATTGCGCGCCTGCGCATGCTGCGGCTGCAGGCGTAACGCCCGCTCGAAGTGCCGCCGCGCCGCAACCGGATCGCCATGGCTGCGCAGCAGGTTCGCCAGATTGTAATGCCCCTCGGCGTAATCGGGGTCGAGTTCCAGCGCGCGGGTATAGGCCGCCATCGCTTCATCATTGCGACCCAACGCGAGCAATGCCGTAGCAAGATTGCCATGGAAGCCGGCCTCGTCCGGTTGCACGGCAATCGCCTGTTCGATCAGCGCCAGCCCACCGGCATGATCACCGGTCTGGTCCTTCAGCACGCCAAGCAGATGCAATGCGTCAGCCTGTTTCGGCTCGCGCGCCAGCACCGCCTCATAACCGGCACGGGCGGCGGCATGCTCTTTCGCCTGATGATGGGCCACGGCCTGCCGCAGCATGGCCGCGATGCTCTCGCTCATCGCGGCTGTTCCCCATGCCAGCGCCGCAATGCATCGGCGACCTGCGCGATCGTGGCCGTCCAGTCGTCACTGCGGCCATTGGGCTGGCGGAACAGGCGCAGGGCAGGATACCACGGGCTGTCCGAGCGTTCGAGGAACCAGTACCACAGCCGCCCGGCACCACCCGGCACCAGCGCCCAGCAGGGCCGCCCGAGCGCTGCGGCGATATGCAGCCCGCTGTTACTGGTGCCGATCACCAGATCCATCGCCGCTGCCTGTGCCGCATAACGGTCGATATCGGTCAGCTGGTCGACACTGGCGTCATGCAGGATCTCCACACCGAGCTGTTGCTTGACCGCAGCGCGCTCGTCAGCCGTATCGCCATATTGCAGATCGACGAACAGGATATCCTTCTGCTGGATGCCTGATTGCTTGAGGATGGGTGCCCAGGCCGCGAGCGGCACCGATTTGAAATCGCCGAACATGGCATTCTTGCTGCGCCAGGTCAGGCCCACGACATGGCGCTTGCCCAATCTCTCGCATTCTGCGCGATAGCGCGCGCGGAACTCGGCCACCAGATTCGGATCGGCCTTGAGATAGGCCTGCGCCGGCGGGAAATCCGCCAGTGTCGGCCGCAGCACGGCACCCAGCGCACCGATGCCGGCCTGCGCATCCGCCATGGCGGCAATGTCCTTGTCATGGCCGGCATTCATCGCCTCGATATGCAGGTCGGGGAACGAGCGCCGCAGCAGCGGCACCAGCCGCACATCGGCGGCAAAGATCGGTACGACGCCGCGTGCAGCCAGCGCAGGCAGCATCTGCGCGTAGATCACCTGGTCGCCGATGCCCTGTTCGCCCCAGATCAGCAGGCGTTGGCCGGGTTGCAACTGCCCGCCCCAGTCGGACAAACGGTCGCGGAAAATCTTGCCGCGCGGATCGACCGTGCCGGTGAGCAGCCGCGCACGATACAGTGGCCAGCCTTCGGCCAGTTCGCCAAGCGACAGCAGCAACAGGCCGAGCTTGAGGTCGACATCGGCAAGCACATCATCGCTGCGCCGGTTCCGCGCCGCATGGGCGGCGCGGTAATCCGCCAGTGCCCCCGCATAATCGCCACGCTGTTCGCGCAGGGTACCGCGGCCGGCAAGCACCATGCCGTCATCGGGCGACAGGATCATGGCGCGGTCGATCTCGCGCATCGCCTCGGCGCCGCGATCCAGCAACTGCAGGGCGATGGCGCGATTGACCAGAATCTCGATGCGGTCGGGCGCAAGCCTTGCCGCCCGGTCGAGACAGTCCAGCGCCGCGGCCACGCGCTGCTGCTTGATCAGCAATACGCCCAGCAGCAGCAGGCTGCTCACCCGATCAGGTGCCTGCGCCAGCACCGCTTCGAGCACCTGCACCGCCTCGGCCACCGTATCGGGCCGCTGTATCCTTGCCAGCGTGGCGGCATAGTTCTCGCGGATATCCGGATTGTCCGGCGCCAGCGCGATGGCCTTGCGCTGATGCAGCAGGGCGTCCTCGTAACGCCGCTCGGCACGCAGGGCCAATCCGGCCAGATCGCGCAGATCGGCGGCCTGCGGCTCGGCCTGCACAGCCAGGCCAAGCTCCACGATGGCTTCCGCCATCTGCCGTTCCGCCATCAGTGCGGCGATCAGGCCACGGCGTGCGCCGGCATGGTCGGACTGCAGGATCAGCGCGGTGTTATAGGATGCAATGGCGCTCGCCCGGTCGCCCTGCCCGAGCAGCGCCATGCCAAGGTTGCTGTGAAAATCTGCCGCCTGCGGCACCCGCGCGATGGCCTCGCGGATCAACGCCGCGGCTTCGGCATGCTGCCCCTGCTGGTCGGCGATCACACCGAGCAGGTGCAGGGCATCGGCCTGACCCGGCACCAGTTGCAGCACCATGCGATAACATGCGGCGGCATGCGCATGGTCGCCGGCCTCATGGGCCTGCACGCCGGCCTGCAGCCATTGTACCGGGGTTTCGGGCTTCGGCTCAGTCATGGCGATCCAGCAGGGCGTTGAGCTGCGGCAGCACCGAGGCCCAGTCGCCGGCCTGCGCCTGCCGCACCAGACGGATCGAGTCATACCACGGCGTCGTTTCGCCTTGCGGCGGCCAGTACCACATGCGGCCGCGGCCGGCCGAGAGCAGGATGTCGCAGGGCACTCCAAGCGCGCCGGCGAAATGCACCGTCGAATTGCTGCTGCTGACCACGGCATCGAGGGCGGCGATCTGCGCCGCCAGGCCATCGAGGTCACGCATGGCATCGATCTCGGCATCCTGGTGGATGGCGATGCCGTGCCGCCGGGTGAATTCGGCGATCTCGGCCGCGACCTCGCCATATTGCAGCGAAATCCAGACAAAGCCCGGCCGCTGCAGCACCGGCAGCAGCGTTTCCAGATCCAGGCTTTTGTAACGGCCGACATGCCAGTTGGCGCTGCGCCAGGACAGGCCGACCAGCCGGTCGCCCGGTTTGCCGAGCGCCGCATAGCGATTGCGCAGCATCACACTGCGCGTCGCATCGGCCTGCAGATAGCGGCCACTGCCGCAGTCGGCCGGGCTCAGCCGCAGCCATTGCCCCAGACTGCCAAGCGGGCATTGCACATCCGCGGCAACATCGGCACCGCGTTCCACCACGGCAGCGCCCGTCTGCGCGAGCGAGCGTGCAAACAGCGGCACCAGCCTAGCTTCGACGGCGACCGTGACATCACCGCCTCCGATACCTTCTCTGGCACGGCGGATCGCATCGGGCAGCATCGTGCCATACAGGATATGGTCGCCGATGCCCTGTTCGCCCCAGAGCAGCAGATGCCGGCCGTTCAGCGGCTCACCGCTCCAGCGCAGCAAACCGCCGCCCCAATCCTGCTCGCCAAACCCATCGAAACGCCAACGGTGCTCGTATTCCTGCCAGCCGCGCGCATAGTCGCCGATCGAGAGCAGGAACAGGCCGTAGTCCATATGCGCTTCGGCCACATCACGGTGGATCTCGAACACGCGTTCAAACGCGGCGCGCGCGCCAGCCACATCATTGGCAAGGCTGAGCGCGTAGGCCAGGTTCTTCTGTACCTTGAGAAACTTCGGTCGCTGGGCGATAGCGCGGCGATACCAGTCAGCAGCCGCCGCGAAGTCTTCCCGTTCCAGCGCGTCATTGCCGATGCCGTTCATCGCCACGGCATCATCGGGGTTGAGTGCCAATGCCGTGTGGAACGCGGCCAATGCGCCGGCCTTGTCGCCGGTGCGACGCCGCGCCAGGCCCAGCATGCTGGCGATCTCGGCATTCTGCGGCGCACGGGCGGCGGCAACCTCGAAACAGGCCAGCGCCTTTTCAGTCTCACCCAGATCGAGCAGGCACCGACCCTGTTCACTCAGAAGAAGCGCACTGGGGCGCGGCAGCTGGGGCAGACTCCGCTCCAGCAGAGCGGCGGCTTCGGCCGGACGCCGCTGCTCGCGCAAAGTGCTGGCCAGCAGCTGCAGCGCGTAGACGTCCTGCGGTGCGGCGGCGACGGCTGCCGAGAAATACGCGATAGCCTCTGCGGCCTGCCGGTCCTGCCTGGCGATCAGGCCAAGCCGCGTCAGGGCCGCGACATTGCCGGCATCCAGTTTGAGCACGAGTTCGCAGGCTCGCTGTGCATCGCCAAGATGTCCACTCACATGGAGCCTCTTGGCCGTGCCGAGCGCCTGGCGGATTTTCTGAGCGATCCTGTCGGGCTGCATGATACTCTGCCGAGACTTATGCCATGACCGTTAATGGATTGGTAATCCCCGGCGATCCGGGAGCACAGATGTGATTTTTCCCAAGGCGACTTCCCCCAAAGCGATTCCCCCAGGGACGATTCCCTCCGCACTGACCGGCTCCAGCGCCTCGACAACAACCGCGCCGGAACAGCTGGCCGGGCCGGCCGCCTATACCCATGCCCTGCTGCACGACTTCGGCGGCTATTTCCTGTCGCTCGGCCTGCTCAGCCTGGGCGGCATCCTGCTGCTGCCCATGATCACCGCCAGCCTGAGCCCGGCGGAACTGGGCCTGTTCAGCCTGGTCGATACCGCATTGACGCAGGGCCTGACCCTGGGCCTGCTCGGCCTGAAATTTTCCTATCTCTACTACTATGCCCATATCCCGTCGCAAGAGCGCCCGCGGCTGCTCGGCAACACCCTGATCCTGTGCGGCGCGGGCAGCCTGGTGGTCGGCATCCTGCTGGCCGGGCTGTTTGGCAGCACCACCGTCATGGCGCAATTCGATGCTGTGCCACTGCCGATGGCCTGGCTGCTGGTGCCACTGCTGTTCATCGGCGCGACACAGGTGGTGCTGTTGACCGAGCTGCGCGCCGCGCGCCATGTCAAGCTCGCCGGCGTGATCGCGGTGGCCCAGCTCGCCCTGTTGCTGACCTGCAGCTACTGGATGGTTGTGAAGCAGCGCTATGGCCTGCCCGGCCTGCTAGGGGCACAGTTGATCGCCCAAGGCAGCGCCACCCTTGGTGCGCTGGTCTTGCTGTTGCCAAGACTGGCTCTCGACTTCGACATCGCGCGATCGCAAAGGCTGTTGCGCTATGGGCTGCCGATGATGGGCAGTCTGACCCTGCGCTATGCCCTCGATACGATCTGCCGCTTCCTGCTGGCCGCGCTGGTCTCGATCGAGGCGGCCGGCCTGTTTCTGGTGGTCAACCGCGTCACCATGCTGTTCGAGGGCCTGCTGGCAACACCCTTCCTGATGGCCTTTGGCGGTCTGGTGCATCATGCCCTGCGCAAAACCGATGCGGCGCAGATTCTCGGCCGCATCAGCAGCGTGATGCTGGCCGCCGGCGCCGGCTTTGCCCTGATCCTGCTGGCGCTGCGCGAACCGCTGTTCCTGCTGCTGGCGCACGATCCGCTGCCCGGCAGCGCGGGCCTGTTCGCGTTGCTGCTGCTGTCGCGGCTGGTGATGACGGTGCGGTCGCCACTGACCGCCGGCATGCTGCGCGACGGCCGTACCGGCTGGTCGGCCACCAACAGCCTTCTGGCCCTGGTGCTGTTCCTGGCCATGATCTGGCCGGCCGCGACCCTGGCCGGTGCCACCGGTACCGCCTTTGCCATGCTCGCCGCCAACCTGATTGCCACCCTGCAACTGGCGGTGGCCGCCCGGCGGCAGTGCCTGCAGCATCTGCAACCTGAGGCCTGGGCCCTGGCCGCGCTGCTGGCGGTTGCCACGGCTGCCATTGCGCTGCTCGGCAGCCTGCCCCTGGCGCTGTGGGGTGTTATACTGGCGGCCGCCGGCTGGCTGTCGCTCCGACTGCTTCGTCATGTGCACGTCATGGATCGGCTATAGTGGTGCGGCATGACGATTCGCAATCTCGATAAACTCTTCGCGCCCAAATCGGTTGCCGTGATCGGCGCTTCGGGCACGCCCGCCCGTGTCGGCAGCGTGGTGCTCGACAATCTGATCCGCGGCGGGTTCAACGGCGCGATCTGGCCGGTCAACCCGAAATACCGCAGCTTGCAGGAACTGCCCTGCTACGCATCCGTGCGCGCCCTGCCCGGCGTGCCCGACCTCGCCGTCATCGTGGTGCCGCCGGCCGCCGTGCCCGAACAGATCGCCATGCTGGGCGAACTGGGCTGCCGCGCGGCCGTGGTGCTGACGGCTGGCCTGTCGACGCAGAGGCTGGCCGATGGCCGCAGCCTGCAGCAGGCCATGCTGGATGCCGCCAAACCGTATCTGCTGCGCATCCTGGGGCCGAACGGAATCGGCCTGATCATTCCGGGCCTGCGGCTGAATGCCAGCTTCGCCCATGCCAATGCCGCACCGGGCCAGTTAGCTTTCGTCAGCCAGTCAGGTGCATTGTGCACCATCGTGCTCGACTGGGCCCGGCAGCATGGTGTCGGCTTCAGCCATTTCCTCTCGGTAGGCGATTCCGCCGACGTCGATTTCGGCGACATCATCGACTATCTCGCCACAGATCCGCAGACGCGCGCGATCCTGCTCTATATCGAGTCGGTGAAAAACGCGCGCAAGTTCATGTCGGCCGCCCGTGCGGCTGCTCGCAACAAGCCGATCGTCGCGGTCAAATCCGGCCGCAATGCGCGTGCCGCCCAGGCGGCAGCCTCGCATACCGGCGCGCTGGCCGGCGGCGACGATGTCTACACGGCAGCACTGCGCCGCGCCGGCATCCTGCGCGTGAATGGTGTCGAGGAACTGTTCGACACTGTCGAGACACTGGCGCGCAGCCGCCGCCTGCCCGGCGAACGGCTCGCCATTGTCACCAATGGCGGCGGCCCCGGCGTGATGGCCGTGGATACGCTGATCGAATGCGGCGGCACCATGGCCGACCTTTCTGCTGCCACGCTGGATGCGCTGGATGCCACGCTGCCGTCAACCTGGTCGCATGGCAATCCGGTCGATATCATCGGCGACGCCCCGAGCCAACGCTATGCCGATGCGCTGAAGATCGTGCTGGCCGATCCCGGCGTTGACGCGGTGCTGGTGATGCATGCCCCCACCGCCATCGTGCCGTCGCTGCAGCCGGCACAGGCCGTGATCGAAACCGCCCGCGGCGCGACCAAGAATGTGCTGACCTGCTGGTCAGGCGGCGAAGCCGTGCAGGCCGCGCGGCGCGCCTTTGCCGAAGCGGGCCTGGCGTCCTACGAGACGCCGGATGCCGCGGCGCGCGCCTTCATGCATATGGTGGATTACCGCCGCAACATGAAGAACCTGATGGAAATTCCGGCCGAGCTGCCGGAGAATTTCTCACCCGATCACGCCGCCGTGCGCACCGTGATCGAGATTGCGCTCCGCGAAGGGCGCAGCATGTTGAATGAAATCGAGGGCAAGCGCATTCTTGCCGCCTATGGCATCCCCGTGGTGCCCACCGAAGCCGCCATCGACACCGCCTCCGCGGTGAGTGCCGCGCAGCGCATCGGCTATCCGGTCGCGCTCAAAATCCTGTCGCCTGACATCACGCATAAATCCGATGTCGGCGGCGTCGCGCTGAACCTGAGCAGCAAGGCAGAACTGGTTACCGCGGCAGAAGCGATGCTGGCCCGCGTGCGCAACCGCCGGCCCGATGCCCGCATCGACGGCTTTACCATCCAGGCGATGATCCGCCGGCCGCGCGCCCATGAACTGATCGTTGGCGCGCTGACCGACCCGATCTTCGGCCCGGCCATCATGTTCGGCCAGGGCGGCGTCGGCGTCGAAGTGATCGGCGACCGCGCCGTGGCGCTGCCGCCGCTCAACATGCATCTGGCGCATGACCTGATCGACCGCACCAAGGTCAGTCGCCTGATGGCCGGCTATCGCGATTTCCCACCGGTGGATCGCGATGCCCTGGCCGCCCTGCTGATCCGCGTCGCCCAGATGATCGCCGACCATGCCGAACTGGCCGAGTTGGACATCAATCCGCTCTATGCCGACGATCAGGGCATGGTGGCGCTGGATGCACGCATGGTGATCCGTCCCAGTGCCGTGCACGGCCATGACCGGCTGGCGATCCGGCCCTATCCCAGTGGCCTGGATGAGACCGTCACGCTGCGCAGCGGCGAAAGCGTGCTGCTGCGCCCGGTGCGGCCCGAGGACGAGCCGGCGCATGAGGATTTCCTGCAGCGCGTATCGGCCGAGGACTTTCGCCTGCGCTTCTTCTCGCCGATGCGCCAGCTGCCGCATAGCGAGATGGCACGCTTCACCCAGATCGATTACGAGCGCGAGATGGCCTTCATCGCCACGCGCCCCAATCCGGCCGATGCTGACGGTCCTGCCGAGACTCTGGGCGTGGTGCGCGCGATCACCGACCCCGACAATCTGCGCGCCGAATTCGCCGTGCTGGTGCGCACCGACATGAAGGGTCAGGGGCTCGGTGAATTGCTGATGCGCAAGATCATCGACTACTGCCGCCAGCGCGGCACCCGCGAGATCGTCGGCGACATCCTGCGCGAAAACCAGGCGATGCGAACCCTGGCGGCCGAACTGGGCTTCCAGCGCGTGGGGTCCGGCAGCACGGGCAGCGACGTGGTCGAGGTCCGCCTGCCGCTGCAGGGCTGAAAACCGCTTAAATCGCGGTTTATGGTGGGGTTGCCGGAAGCACCCCCGCTCTCTATCTTAATCGTGCCGGGACGGTGGGTTCCGGGAGCCCCGTTTGCCGCCATGATTGATCCTTTCGGCCGTTCGATTTCCTATCTGCGCGTGTCGGTCACTGACCGCTGCGATTTCCGCTGTGTCTACTGCATGGCGGAAGACATGACCTTCCTGCCCAAGGCCGATGTGCTGAGCCTGGAAGAACTCGACCGACTCTGCTCGGCCTTCGTGCGCATGGGCGTGCGCAAATTGCGGCTGACCGGCGGCGAACCGCTGGTGCGACGCGGCATCATGACCCTGATCGACAATCTGGGCCGCCACCTGAAGAGCGGCGCGCTGGACGAACTGACGCTGACAACCAATGGCAGCCAGCTGGAGAAATATGCCGATGGACTGGCGGCAGCCGGCGTGAAACGCATCAACGTTTCGCTCGACACGCTGGACAGCGACAAGTTCACCGAGCTGACCCGCTGGGGCAAGCTCGACAAGGTGCTCGCCGGGCTGCAGGCCGCCAAGGCGGCCGGGCTGCAGGTCAAGATCAATGCCGTGGCCTTGCGCGGCGTCAACGACATGGAATTCAACGACCTGATCGCCTGGTGCGGCGACGAGGGCTTTGATCTGGTGTTCATCGAAGTGATGCCGATGGGCGAGATCGGCGAGGCCGCGCGGCTCGACCAGTATATGCCGCTGTCGATGGCGCGCGCGCAGATCCAGCGCAAATGGACCCTGGAAGAGACCGATTACAAGACCGGCGGGCCGGCGCGGTATTACACCGTGGCCGAAACCGGGCGGCGGCTGGGCTTCATCACGCCGCTGACCCATAATTTCTGCGAAAGCTGTAACCGCGTGCGGCTCACCTGCACCGGCACGCTGTATATGTGCCTGGGCCAGAATGATGCCGCCGACCTGCGCGCACCGCTGCGCCTGTCGGAAAGCGACGCGCCGCTGGAAGATGCCATCCGCGAAGCCATCGCACGCAAGCCCAAGGGCCACGACTTCATCATCGACCGCCGCCAGGCGCCCGCCGCCGTGCCACGCCACATGAGCGTGACGGGCGGTTGATCAAGACTGGCGGCTGATTAGTCCTTACTCACGCCATTGGCCAGCGTGTACTGGTCGGCACGCGCTCTGTAGCTGAAGCCCTTGCGCAGGGCCCAGCTGGTCACCTCGATATGCAGCGGGATCAGCGCCTGATCGTCCAGCGCCATCTTGGACCCCTGCTGCAACAGCAGCTCGCGCTTGCCGGCATCCACCGTGTGGAGCGCCTCCTCGATCACGGCATCCAGCGCGGCATTGGAATAGCGCGTCTTGTTGGCGGCACCGAAACCCTTGTCGCGATTGACCGTGGCGACGATGGAGCGCAGCGGATTCGACATCTCGCCGGTGCCGGCCGCCCAGCCGACCAGGCCGGCGGAATATTTGAACTCGTCGCGGTTCTTGAAGAACACCGTTGCATTCACTGCGTCCACCTTGGTCTTCACGCCGATGCGGGTCCATTGCGAGGCCACAGCCTGTGCCACCTCGGAATCGTTGATGTAGCGGTTGTTCGGCGAGCCCAGCGTGATTGTGAACCCATTCGGGTAACCCGCATCGGCCAGCAGCTTCTTGGCCGCGTCCGGGTTATAGGCTTCCGGCCTGGCGTCCTTGCGGGTGCCAAACATCGGGCTGGGCAGAAAATCGCCAGACGGCTTGCCCAGGCCTTCCATGATGCGGCTGGCAATCGCCTCGCGATTGATCGCCATCGACAGTGCCTTGCGCACCCGCACATCGCGCAGCGGATTCTTGCCCTCGGTATCGGGGATGCCGGCGGTCGGCTCCGACTGGTCCAGCGAGATATAGATCAGCCGGTTCGACACCACGTCGCTGATCTTCACAGTCGGATTCTCGCGCAGTTTTTTCATGTCGGCCGGCGGCGGATTTTCGATCATGTCGACATCGCCGGCCAGCAGCGCTGCCACGCGGGCGGCATCGTTCGACATCGGCCGGTAGATCACCTGGCTCCAGGCCGGCTTGCCACCCCAGTAATCCGGATTGGCCGCCAGCACCAGGCGGTTGCCGCGCGTCCATTCGACGAACTTGTATGGCCCGGTGCCGACCAGGCCCTCACCCTTGTTGAGCGCCTCGGTGGTCATGCCCTCGGCGACATCGGCCTTCGCGGCTTTCGACGACATGATGGCAACGCGGCTGAGATCGTTGGGCAGCAGCGGCGCCGGCGCCCGGGTGATGAAATGAATGGTGTGGTCGTCGATCACCTTCACATCGCTGAAAGCGCGCGCGAACAGCGTAAACGGCGACGGACTGTTCGGCACCTTGGCCGTGCGCGCCATCGAGAACACCACATCGGCGGCCGTGAAGGGCGAGCCGTCATGGAACCGCACGCCCTTGCGCAGACGGAATTCCCAGGTGGTGTCGTCCAGCGTCTTCCAGCTTTCGGCCAGGCCCGGCGTCAGTTTCTGGGTTTCATCCTGCTGGATCAGCGTGCCGAAGATCGAATAGGCGATCTGGTTGTTGATCGTCAGGTTGAAGTAATGCGGGTCGAGCGAATTCAGCTCACCCGACAGACCGATCCGCAACTCCTGCGCCTGCACCGGCAGGCTCAGACCCAAAGCCAGCACCGCCGCCGCCAGCGGCTTCCAGACCGATATCGCCATCACGCAAACCTCTATTTCAGGGTGATCCGGTGCGCGAATGTCTGCCCATCGGACATGGTCAATTCCTCGAATCCCATCATACGGGCGAGATCGAGAAAGGTCAGCACGTCCTGCAGGTTATTATCGCGGAACATCGGGGTGCCGCGGGCGATGCTGGTCAGCTGTGCCAGCATGGCGCGGGCCTGGTAGAGGCCGCGGAAACCATGACTGCCGATGGCGACGATGATCAGCCGCTCGAAATCCTCGCCCTTGGCAAACATCACGAAGGTGGGCGGATAGGCCCGCCCGTTCTGCTGATAGGCCAGGGCGGTGACGAAGCCGAGCCGCGTGTCGCTGCTGGCCTCTGGCATCACCGCGGCACGCGCCCTGTAGGTCTCCCGGGAACTGACCGGTGGATAGTAATAGCCCGCATGACGGTCGGTATCCGCCGCCGGCGCCGGTCCGGCAAACAGCAGCAGACCCAGAGCCATCAGCATGGCGTGAAGCATGATTCGTGATGTCGACATCCCATTCCCCCTCGTTATCGCGCCGGCCCGTTATGATCGCGCAGGCCATGGGGGCTGTCCGCCTCCGGCCCCACTGGCTATACTGGCCGCAATTCAGGTCTGACGTATTCTCATCCAGTCTGGCGGGCACGACTTCCAATGACGCATTTTAGCAAGATCGCCTTTGTTGCGGCCAGAGGCGATACCGCCGAAGCCGCCCGGGCGCGGCTGGCATCGCGTTATGGCGATGCCGTGCCGGAAAAGGCCGAAGTGATCGTGGCCCTGGGCGGCGACGGCTTCATGCTGCAGACCCTGCACCAGTATATGACCAGCCGGATTCCGATCTATGGCATGAACCAGGGCACGCTCGGCTTCCTGATGAACGAATACCGGGAAGACAGTCTGATCGAACGGCTGGCCGAAGCCCAGGCTGCCACCGTGCACCCCCTGCGCATGCGCGCCATCACCCTGGGCGGCGAGCACCACGAGGCGCTGGCGATCAACGAGGTCGCCCTGCTGCGCCAGACCCGCCAAACTGCCAAGCTGCGCATCTCGATCGATGGCCGCGTGCGCGTCGAGGAGCTGGTCTGCGACGGTGCCCTGGTGGCGACGCCGGCTGGCAGCACGGCCTACAACCTGTCCGCCCATGGCCCGGTTTTGCCGCTCTCGGCCGGGGCGCTGGCGCTGACACCGATCAGTGCCTTTCGACCGCGGCGCTGGCGCGGCGCCCTGCTGGGGCGCAATGCCACGGTGAAGATCGAGGTGCTGGAAACCGCCAAGCGGCCGGTCTCGGCCACAGCCGATTTCAACGAGGTGCGCGACGTCGCCAGCGTCGAAATCCGCGAAGCGCCGGAGATCGGCCTGACCCTGCTGTTCGATGCCGGCCACAGCCTGGAAGAACGCATCCTCAACGAACAGTTTCTGACATAAAAAAAACGCCGCGGCATTGCTGCCGCGGCGCTTGTGGTTGACGGCCGGCCGCGATCAGTCGCGGGACACGCCATTGGCAACCGTGTACTGGTCGGCACGCGCCTTGTAGCTGAGGCCCTTGCGGGTCGCCCAGGGCGTGATCTCGATATGCAGCGGGATCAGCGCCTGGTCGTCCATCGCCATCTTCGAACCCTGCTGCAGCAGCATTTCGCGCTTGGCATTGTCGACGGTGCCGAGCGCCTGCTCGATGATCGCATCGAGCTGCGGGTTCGAGTAGCGGCCCTTGTTGGTGCCGCCGAAGCCCTTGTCGCGGTTCGGCGTCGCCACCAGAGAACGCAGCGGATCAGACATTTCACCGGTGCCCGCGCCCCAGCCGGCCAGATAGGCCGAGTAGACGAAGGAGTCGCGGTTCTTGAAGAACACGGTGGCCGTGGTGGCATCCACCTTGGTCTTCACGCCGATCCGCGTCCACTGCGACGCCACCGCCTGCGCCACTTCTGCATCGTTGATGTAGCGGTTGTTGGGCGAGCCCAGCGTGATCGAGAAGCCGTTCGGATAGCCGGCCTCGGCCAGCAGCTTCTTGGCCGCATCGGCGTTGAAGGCATCGGGCTTGGCATCCTTGCGGGTACCGAACATCGGCGAGGGCAGGAAATCGCCGGTCGGCTGGCCCAGGCCTTCCATGATGCGGCTGGTGATCGCATCGCGGTTGATCGCCATCGACAGCGCCTTGCGCACGCGCACATCCTTCAGCGGGTTCTTGTCGCCCGCATCGGGAATACCCACGGTGGTCGGCGTGCTGAAGCTGTCGAGATGGATGTAGATCAGGCGGTTGGAAACGGCCTGGCTGATCTTCACATTCGGATTCTCGCGCAGCTTCTTCAGGTCGGCCGGCGGCGGATTCTCGATCATGTCGACATCGCCGGCGAGCAGGGCTGCCACGCGGGCGGCGTCATTCGACATCGGGCGATAGATCACCCGTTCCCACTTCGGCTTGTCGCCCCAGTAATCCTTGTTGGCGGCAAAGACGATGCGGTTGCCGCGCGTCCATTCCACGAACTTGTAGGGGCCGGTGCCGATCAGGCCTTCGCCCTTGGCCAGCGCCTCGGTGGTCATGCCTTCGGCCACATCGGCCTTGGCGGCTTTTGAGGACATGATGGCGACGCGGCTCACGTCGGTCGGCAGCAGCGGCGCCGGCGCCTTGGTGACGAACTGGATGGTGAAGTCGTCGATCACCTTCACTTCGGAGAAGCTGCGGGTGAACAGCGTGAACGGCGACGGGCTGTTCGGCACCTTGGCCGGACGCGCCATCGAGAACACCACGTCAGCGGCAGTGAACGGCGCGCCGTCATGGAACTTCACGCCCTTGCGCAGCTTGAATTCCCAGACCGTGTCGCTGACCGCCTTCCAGCTTTCCGCCAGGCCCGGCACCAGCTTCTGCGTCTCGTCCTGGAGGATCAGGGTATCGAACAGCGTGAAGGCCAGCTGGTTGTTCGGACCGAGATTGTGATAGTGCGGGTCCATCGCGCTCGGCTCGGTCGAAATGCCGATCTTCAGTTCCTGCGCCTGCACAGAAACCATCGGCAGGGCAAACACGCCAGCCGACAGCAGGGCCGCGGCGGTCAGCGTTTTCCATCGCGGCGTTTTCCAAAGCATGGTCATCACAGAGTTCTCCCCTCAATGGGCGCGTCTATGCGCCCGCAAAACTGGGAGGCAGATTGCCGATTCAGGCCGGGTGAAACAAGAGGCGGCTAGGCGACGAGTGCGATTGCGAAAAGGATCAGAACCATGCCGGCGATGCGGTTGATCCAGCGGCGCATCCCGATACCCACGCGCTGCCGCAGGGCAGCAATCGTACCACTCAGCATTGCCCACCAGAGCAGCGAACCGATGAAAACCCCGGCAACCGCGCTGGCCGCCGTCGCCAGCCCCGGCTCAGCCGCCAGACCCAGGCCGGCAAACAGCGCGGCAAAGGAGAGAATCGTCGACGGGTTGCTCATGGTGAGCGCGAAGGTGACGGCAAACAGCCGCAGCGGACGACCGCTCATCGGCGGCGCCGCATCGGCTTCTGCCGGTGCTGACGACAAGGTGCGCCAGCCGAGCCAGGCGATGAACAGCGCGCCGCCCCATTGCAGGATCTGCTGCACGGGCACCGGCCCGATGCTGCCCAGCCCGCCGGCCAGCATGGCAAAGCCCGCCGCCGCCAGCGCGGCATAGAGCGCATCGGCCACCGCCGTGCCGATGCCGCCGCTGAAGCCCATCCAGAAACCGCCGGCCAGGCTGCGCTGGATGCACAGCACGCCGATCGGCCCCACCGGCGCCGCCACGGCCAGCCCGAGCAGGATGCCGCGCAGGAAGAATTCGCCGTCGCCGATCACGAGACGGACGCGGCCGTATGGATCGGCACGGCCGCGGTTTCCTTGGCGGTGGAGAGCGCGATGATGGTCTGGCTGCGCGGGATGCCGGGCAGCGCCTTGATGCGGCGGGCCACCAGGTCTTCCAGGTCCAGCAGACTGGCCGCCCGCACCTTCAGCAGATACGACCAGTCGCTGGCGACATGATGGCATTCCTGGATCGCGGCGTCCGCGCGCACCAGCGCCAGGAAGGCGGCCTCATGCTCGGGCCGCTCGATCAGCACATAGACGAAGGCCAGCACCGGGCTGCCGACCGCCCGCGGATCGACCCGCGCCGTCCAGCCGGCGATGGCGCCGCTTTTCTCCAGCTTTTTCAGCCGCTCGTTGACCGCCGAGACCGACAGGCCGACGACGGCGCCGATCTCGCCATAGGAAGACCGGCCGAAAACCTGGATATGCTCTAGTATTTTCCTGTCAAACTCATCCATACCGGCAATTTATGCCGAATAAATGTGAAATTTCAAGAAAATCTATTGCGCGACTTCAAGGCCGATCGGGCAGGACACACCGGTACCGCCTAAGCCGCAGTAACCATTGGGATTCTTGGCCAGATACTGCTGGTGATAGTCCTCGGCATAATAGAAAGCCGGCGCGGCGATGATCTCGGTGGTGATCTTGGCCCGCTTCGCTTTGGTCAGCGCCACCTGATAGGCATCGCGCGACGCCTCGGCCGCCTGCTGCTGCGCCGGCGAGCTGGTGTAGATGCCGGAGCGGTACTGCGTGCCGGTATCGTTGCCCTGGCGCATGCCCTGGGTCGGATCGTGGCTTTCCCAGAAGATCTTCAGCAGGGCGGCGTAGCTGATCTTCGCCGGATCAAACACCACCTGTACCACTTCGTTATGGCCGGTCAGGCCGCTGCAGACCTCTTCATAGGTGGGGTTCGGCGTATAGCCGGCGATATAGCCCACCGAGGTGCTGTAGACGCCCGGCCCGGCCTGCCAGAACTTGCGCTCGGCGCCCCAGAAACAGCCGAGGCCGAAAATGGCGGTCTCCATGCCTTCGGGATACGGCCCCTTCAGCGGGTTGCCGTTGACGAAATGCTTGGCCGGCACCGGCATGGCGGTCGCCCGCCCGGGCAGCGCCCGGTCGCGGGGCGGCATCTCGACCTTATGGCGTGGGGCCTGGAACCACATGGCATCCTCCGGATCTGTTGTGGGGCCGCATATAGGGCAGGCTTGCAGTCCCGGCAGCCCTGCCCTGCGGCGCCTCTTGGTTGCGGCGATCTTGATACAAGGTAGTGTGCCGGGGTCAGAAAATCAAAATCACAACCCCGCGTTTCGCCCCTTACCCGCAGTTCATCGTGCCCGCTTTCCCGCTTTACACCCGCCTGATCGGCACCGGCACCCGTCGTGGCGTCGCCTCGATGATGCTGGGCATGGCCGTCTTCGTCGCCAATGACAGCCTGGTGAAGCTGGCCAGCAGCGCCATGCCGACCGGCCAGCTGATCTCCCTGCGCAATTTCATGGCCACATTGCTGCTGCTGGCGTTGGTCTTTGCCACCGGCCAGGCCAGCCAGTTGCGCCGCGCGGTCAATCCGGCGGTGATGACGCGCAGCTGCCTGGACCTGATCGCCACGCTGCTCTTCATCGTGGCGCTGTTCCACATGCCGATCGGCAATGTCACCGCGATCAACATGAGTTCGCCGCTGATGATGACCGCCGTGGCGGCGCTATTCCTGCACCTGCCGGTGGGCTGGCGGCGCTGGACCGCGGTGGCGGTCGGCTTTGGCGGCATCATGCTGATCGTGCAGCCGCGCGCCGAAGGCTTCAACGCCTATGCGCTGGTCGCGCTCTGCTCAACGGTGTTCGTCGTGGCGCGCGATCTCAGCACGCGGCGCATCGGCCATGACATTCCCTCCCTGATCGTGGCCACAACCAATTCGGTTTTCGTGACCGGCGGCGCGCTGGTGCTCTCCGCCTTCGAGGGCTGGGTTGCCATCGGCTGGCGTGAATACACCTTGCTGGCCTGCGCCGGTGTCTTCCTGATCATCGGCTATCTGCTGATCGTGGATGCCTTCCGCCATGGCGATATCGCCACGGTCGGCCCGTTCCGCTACACCGGCCTGATCTGGGCTTTGCTGGCCGGCTACCTGATCTGGGGCGACATGCCCAACCTGCTGGCCTGGGCCGGCATCGTCATCGTGGTGGCCAGTGGCCTGTATGTGCTGCACCGCGAACATGTGCGCGGCCGCGACGAAGCGGCGAAGACGGTGCCGGTGGAATAGCTGGCGCAGTTCAGCGATCCGGTGCAAATTTCCGAACTAGAAACGCTCTGAGGAATTGACCTTTATGCGCCAGTGGTTTGGGGCGATCAGCATGATCTGCACTGCGGCGCTACCTGCCTCAGCGCAGTCTTCCTGCAAACCAGAAACGGCCGTTTACACTATGGCCGAAACACCCGGATGGGAACTTCGCCTTCCCATGAAGACCGCCGGTCGTTCTATGGGCGAATGGGCCTCCGTGCCTATGGTATCGCTTTACTCAATCTCCAAACAGAAGACCTACGAATTTGGCTGGATTCTCGTGAACGGGACTTTTGCGGAGATTCTGACCCCACTGTGGCAAAAAAATCCGAAATCGAGCCTGAGAGTTTATCATTACGATAAAGACAAACTTTCAAATGGCTTGCCTAATCCAGACGAGCTTGCCCCGGAAGGGATGTTTATCGAAGGCTTCGATACATTCTTCCGGTATCACGTTGACATCGAGGATATAGATTATCCCGGTGTCGGTCTCTGGAAGCTGATTGCGTGCAAGGAATAGGGCGGCGGCCTAGCGGCGACCGCACTGTACTCTACCGCGTAAATTCCTCCGACACGGTATCCACCGTGCCGATGTGATGCGCCATCGCGGTCTCGGCCGCTGCTGCATCGCCCTGCAAAATCGCGCGCACCACCGCATCATGCTCGGCGAACGAACTCGCCAGGCGGCCGACCAGCCTGAACTGCGCGCGGCGGAAGGGCGACAGCCGCTGGCGCACCGCCATGGTGTTTTCCACCAGCGCGGTATTGTGCGTGCCTTCATAGATCAGGGTATGGAAGCCCACATTCATCTGCGCATAGGCATCGATCTCGCCATCGCGCACCAGGATGCGGGTGCGTTCGTGGAACTCTTCCAGCTTCTTGCGTTCGGCCGCCGTCATGCGCTGGGCGGCATAGCGTGCCGAGATGGCTTCCAGCTCGCGCATCACCTCGAACAGGTCATGCATATGCTGGCGCGAGGGAATGGCGACGAGTGCGCCACGATGCGGGCGGATTTCCACCAGGCCGGTCTCGACCAGGGCTTTCAGCGCCTCGCGCACCGGGGTGCGCGACACACCGAAACGGTCGGCCAGATCCTGCTCCTCCAGCCGGGCGCCGGGTGGCAGGCGGCCGGACAGGATCTCGTCGGCGATGCGCTGGCGCAAAGAGCCCGCCCGCGTCTGCTTGCCCGCGAGGTCGAGATCGAATTCCGGCTTCAACTGGTTCATCTGGCTCTCCAGACCGAATCCCAGTCTACCAGCCGGACCGCCAAGCCGCCACGGCCGCAATAAGCTTCGCCCCACCAGGCTGGCGGCATTGTGACCGCCACCGATCCGGGGCACTTTGGCCCATGAGCAAGGGGCCATCATGGAAGCACGGCTGAAGTCCAACCTGGTGGTGCAGGCGATCCTGCGGCGCTACGACCTGGAGGCCATCCCGGTCTATATCCGCCGCAAGGGCGATCCGGATGCCGGCACCATCCTGCTCAAGATCGCGCTGGGGCCGCAGGTCGCCACCCTGCTGGGCCAGGCCCGCGATGCCGAGGGCCGGCCGGCCTGGCTGCGGCTGGGTGGCGCCTGCATCAGCGATGCCGATGCCGAATCCGCCATCGCAAAGGCGATCACACGCGACCCGGACCTTTATGTGATCGAAGTGGAAGACCCCAAGGGCCGCGTGCTGGTCGACGGGCCGATCCTGTAGCCTCAGGCGACCTGTTCGATATCGGCCGGCACGGCCTGCACACGGGCGGCGGCAAACACCTGGCCGATGCCGACCAGCACCGGCTGGTCCGTACCAATGCGCAGCAGCGCATCGCCAAGCTCTGCCAGACGCCCGGTCCAGCGCGTTTCGTCCCGGCGCGACACCGCCGTCACCACCGCCACCGGCATCTCGGGCGACAGGCCTTGGCTCATCAGCCGGGCGGCAAAGGCGCCGCCGGTGCGGCCGCCCATATAAACCATCAGCGAGGTTTCGGGATCGGCCAGGCCGCGCCAGTCGAGATCGTCGGGCAGTTCGCCCTGGCGCGAATGGCCGGTGACGAACCGCACCGAATGCGCCGCATGGCGATGGGTGAGCGACACGCCAAGGCTGCTGGCAGCCGCGAGTGCCGCCGTGATGCCCGGCACCACGGCGACCGGAATGCCGGCAGACTCCAGCGCGGCGATTTCCTCGCCGGCACGGCCGAACACCATCGGATCGCCGGCCTTGAGCCGCACCACGCGCTTGCCCTGGCGCGCCAGCTTGACCATCAGCGCGTTGATATCTTCCTGCTTGCAGCTGGCCCGGCCGCCGCGCTTGCCCACCATCATGCGCTTGGCTTCGCGACGGGCGAGTTCCAGCACTTCGTCGGATACCAGATCGTCGAACAGGATCACATCGGCGGCCTGCAAGGCGCGCATCGCCTTCAGCGTCAGCAGCTCGGCATCGCCCGGCCCGGCCCCCACCAGCGTCACGTGACCACCGGCTGCCTTCATCGGCTGGATATCGATATCGGCCGGAACAACCGGCTCGAGGAAGGCGCGCTCGGCAAAGCGCTCCCAGAAGCTGCGGCGCAGGCCCGGCGTCGGCAGGCGCTCGGCCACCGCCCTGCGGATGCGCTTGGCAGCGGTTGCCCAGGCCCCCAGTGAAGCCGGCAGCAGGGTTTCGATGCGGCGGCGGATCGCCTGCGCCAGAATCGGCGCCGCGCCATCGGTGGAAATGCCGATGACGACCGGCGAGCGGTTGACGATGGCGCCGAACTGCACGTCGCAATGGGCCGGCTTGTCGATGGCGGTGCAGATCGCGCCGGCGGCTTTCGCTGCCGCGCGGAATGCGATGGCCGCAGCATCGTCCTCGGCATCGATGATGGCGAGCGTGGCACCCATCAGATCGGCAGGCTGCCAGCCGCGCGCGATGCGCGTCACATCCAGTGCCAGCATCTCGGTGCCGAAGTCTTCAGCGTAGACGGTAACACTGGCACCCGCTGCCGCCAGCAGTTCGGCTTTCCAGGCCGCCGCCGCCGAGCCGCCGGCGATCACGGCCTGCCTGTCATGCAGATCAAGGAACACCGGCAGCTTGGCCAGGGCACCGATGCGCTGCGGATGCTGTGCTTCAGCCGGCTTTCTGGACATCGCTCGCTCTTGGGACAGCATCGATGATCCTCCGGATTTCGCTGCGGCAGGAGCCGCAATTGGTGCCGGCCTGCAAGGCCGTGCCGACCGCTTCCACCGTGTGGCAGCCGCCAGTGACGGCCGCGGCAATCTGCCCGGCGCCGACATCGAAGCAGGCGCAGACCTGGGCGCCGCGATCGGGCTGCGACGCGCCAGCGCGGCCGGCCAGCAGGCGCATGCGCTCGCCCGGCGTGGCAGCCGTGCGGCCGAGCTGTTCGGCGGCCCAGCCGCGCGACACCGCGACCGGCTCCGGTGCCACAAACAGCGCGCCGATCAGGTGCTCGCCACGGAAAGCGGCGAAACGGTGATGCGCGGCGGCCGTATCGTGATAGGCGAGCAGGTCGATCTCCGACGCCTCATCGAGGCCGAACAGCGCGCGGGCAAAGGTGGTCCAGTCCTGCGGCAGAACGGTATCGGCCAACTCGACACGCCAGCCGTCTTTCGCCTTCGCCTTGGCCCAGTAACCGGTGGCGATCTCGCCCGGCGCCGCGGCCATCACGGCAAAGCCATACCAGGCCGCCGCATAGGGGCGCGCAGCCACGGCGGTGAATTTCAACTCCGGCTGGCCCGAGACCGGGTCGGTGACCGGGTTGACCAGTGCATCCACGCGCGCCTTGCCACTGAACTGGTCGGTCCAGTGCAGCGGCACGAAAACCGTGCCGCGCTTCTGGTCCTCGCTGACCAGCGCGCGCACCACGATGCTGGCGCGATCGTTCTGCAGCACCGCCAGCGTGGCGGCCGTGATGCCATGGGCGGCGGCATCCTCGGGATGCAGCTCGACGAAAGGCTCGGCGATATGGCCCATCAGGCGCGGCGACAGCGCCGTGCGCGTCATGGTGTGCCACTGGTCGCGCACACGGCCGGTGTTGAGCACCAGCGGATAGGTTTCTGAAACCTGCTCGGCGGGCGCACGCCACGTGGTCGCAATGAAGCGGGCGCGGCGGTCCGGCGTATAGAACTGCCCATCAGCAAAGAAGCGGCGGTCGCTGCGCGGCAGCTCGCCCTTCGGGCAGGGCCACTGCACCGGCAGCAGCGCGTCGTAACTCTCTGCCGTGATATCGGCGAAGGCGGAGATGTCGAAATCGCGCGTGCCGGCATTTTCCACGCCACTCAGCGCGGCGAATTCGCGGAACACATCGACCGGCGCGGCATAGTCAAACGCCTCGGCCCAGCCCATGCGCTTGGCCACCTCGGCAAAGATCCACCAGTCGGCCCGCACTTCACCTGGCCAGGGCTGAAAGGTCCGCTGGCGCGAGATGCGGCGCTCGGAATTGGTCACCGTGCCGTCCTTCTCGCCCCAGGCCGCCGCCGGCAGCAGCACATGGGCATGGCGCGCGGTGTCGGTGACCGCCATGACATCGGAGACCACGACGAAGGGGCAGTCCTTCAGGCCAGCCTCGACATCATCGGCATCGGGCAGACTGTCGACCGGATTGGTGCCGGCGATCCACACCGCCTTGATGCGACCGTCTTTCACCGCGCGGAACAGATCGACGGCCTTGAGACCCGGCCTGTCGGCGATGCGCGGCGAGCGCCAGAAATCCTGCACGATGCGGCGATGCTCGGGCTCGCCCAGTTCCATATGGCAGGCGAGCTGGTTGGCGAGACCGCCGACCTCGCGGCCGCCCATCGCATTCGGCTGGCCGGTGATCGAGAACGGCCCCATGCCGGGAGAACCGATGCGGCCCGTCAGCAAATGGCAGTTGAGGATGGCATTGACCTTGTCGCTGCCCGCGCTCGACTGGTTGACGCCCTGCGAGAAGCCGGTGACGACACGCTCGGTGCGGGCGAACAGATCATAGAAGCGGCGCAGTTCGGCCTGAGACAGCCCGGTAATCTCGGCGATTTCGGCCAGCGACAGCGCGCCTGCGGCAGTCAGCGCCGCGTCCAGCCCGTTGGTGTGATCCTGCACGAAAGCCGCGTCCTGCCGGCCGGCCTCCTGCAGATGCACCAGCAGCCCGTTGAACAGCGCCACATCGGAGCCGGGATTGAGCGCCAGATGCAGGTCGGCGGAGCGTGCTGTCATGGTGCGGCGCGGATCGATCACCACGACGTTCAGTTCAGGACGCGCGGTCTTGGCGGTAGCCAGACGCTGGAACAGCACCGGATGGCACCAGGCCAGATTGGAACCGACCAGCACGACCAGATCGGCCTGCTCCATATCCTCGTAGATGCCCGGCACCGTATCGGTGCCGAAGGCGCGCTTGTGGCCGGCCACGGCGGAAGCCATGCAGAGCCGCGAATTGGTGTCGATGTTGCCTGTGCCGATAAAACCCTTCATCAGCTTGTTGGCGACATAGTAATCCTCGGTCAGCAATTGGCCCGAGACATAGAAGGCCACCGAGTCCGGGCCATGCATGGCAATCGTGTCGGAGAAGACGGATGCAACACGATCCAGCGCGGCACCCCAGCTGACGCGCACACCATCCACCACCGGATGCAGCAGGCGGCCATCGAGGCCAAGCGTTTGCCCCAGCGCCGAACCTTTCGAGCAGGTGCGGCCGAAATTGGCCGGATGCGCGCCATCGCCTTTCACATCGACGGCGCCGGTGTCCGCATCGCGTGCCACCTGCAGACCGCAGCCGACGCCGCAGTAAGGACAGGTGGTGCGCGTCTCTGCGGTACCGGCTGTCATGTCAGGCGGCTTTGACGGCAAGTCCGGGCCAGGACAGCAGGATGCGATCCTCCTGCAGCTTCACCGCGATGGTGCGGGTGCAGCCCTGGTCGGCGCCCTGCGCTTCGCCGGTTTTCAGGCTGATCACCCAGTTGTGCAGCGGGCAGGTGACAGAGTCGCCCTGAACGATGCCCTGCGACAGCGGCCCGCCCTTGTGCGGGCATTTGTCATCGAGCGCGAATATCCGGTCATCCATTGTGCGGAAGATCGCGATATCGCCGCGTGCCGTCTTCACCACACGGGCGCCGCGCCGGGGGATGTCCTCCAGCATGCCGATATCGAGCCAGTCACTGTCCATCTTCATGGCGCCCCTACTCTGCCGCCCATTATTCTGCTGCCTGGGCCAGCCGCAGATCGGCCAGCGGCTTGAACTCATGCCCGAAGGCGCCCTTGACCCGCTCGGCCCAGGGATCGATCTGGGCAAAGACCTGCGCATGCACGAAGCGGTCATACAGCGCGCGGCGGCCCGCGGCGTCTTCGACGATCCGCTGCTTCACCGTGTCGAGACCGACGCGATGCAGCCATTTATGGATGCGGTCTAGGTAATGCGCCTGCTCGCGATACAGCTGCATCAGCGCGCCGGTATATTCCAGCACCTCGGCCTCGGTCTCCACCTTGCACAGCAGGATGGTCTGCTTGACCTCCAGGCCGGCGGCACCGGCGATATGGAATTCGTAGCCGGAGTCGACGCAGATGATGCCGATATCCTTGATGGTGGCCTCGGCGCAGTTGCGCGGGCAGCCCGAGACACCGAGCTTGACCTTGTGCGGCGTCCAGCTGCCCCAGGTGAATTTCTCCAGCTTGATGCCAAGGCCGGTCGAATCCTGGGTGCCGAAGCGGCACCATTCGGTGCCGACGCAGGTCTTCACCGTACGCAGGCCCTTGGCGTAGGCATGACCCGACACCATGCCGGCGGCATTGAGATCGGCCCAGACGCCGGGCAGGTCTTCCTTCTTGACGCCCAGCAGATCGATGCGCTGGCCGCCGGTCACCTTGACGGTGGGGATGTTGAACTTGTCCGCCACATCGGCGATGGCGCGCAGCTCCTTGGCGCTGGTGACGCCGCCCCACATGCGCGGCACCACCGAATAGGTGCCGTCCTTCTGGATGTTGGCATGGGCGCGCTCGTTGATGAAGCGCGACTGGTTGTCGTCGACATATTCGCCGGGCCAGGTGGCAAGCAGATAGTAGTTCAGCGCCGGGCGGCATTTGCTGCAGCCGCAGGAGGTCTTCCACTCCAGCTCCTGCATCACCGCCGGGATCGACTTCAGATCCTTGGCAATAATCAGGCGGCGGATATCGTCATGGCTCAGATCGGTGCAGCCGCAGGCCGCTTTCGAAGCCTTGGGCGCATAACCGTCGCCGAGCGTCAGCCCGATCAGCTTCTCGACCAGGCCGGTGCAGGAACCGCAGGAGGCCGAGGCCTTGGTGACGGCACGCACTTCTTCAAGGCTGGTGAGCCCCTTGGAGGTGATCGCACCGGTGATCTTGCTCTTGCACACGCCGTTGCATCCGCAGATCTCTGCCTCATCCGGCAAGGCTGCAACGGCCGCCATAGGGTCCAGCGGGGCGCCTCCCGCGAAGCCCTGGCCGAAGATCAGTGTGTCGCGCAGTTCGGCGATGTCGGCATTCTCGCGCAGCAGCTGGAAGAACCAGGCGCCGTCTTCCACTTCGCCATACAGCACGGTGCCGATGATCCTGTTGTCTTTCAGCACCAGCCGCTTGTAGACGCCGCGCGCCGCATCGCGCAGCACGATCTCCTCGCGATCCTTGGCCTCGGCGAAATCGCCGGCCGAAAACAGGTTGATGCCGGTGACCTTCAGCTTGGTAGCGGTGACCGAACCGTTATAGGCCGCCGGTTCATCCACCAGCGTCTTGGCCAGCACGCCGGCCATGTCATACAGCGGCGCGACCAGACCATAAGTGGCGCCGCGATGTTCGACGCATTCGCCCAGTGCGAAGATATCGGGATCGGAAGTGCGCATCTGGTCATCGACCACGATGCCGCGGTTGACCGTGAGGTCGGCCAGCTTGCCCAGTGCCGCGTTCGGCCGGATACCGACCGCCATGACCACCAGCGAGGCCGGGATCACCGTGCCGTCTTCCAGCTCCACACCCTCGACCTTGCCGTTGCCTACAATGGCCTTGGTGTTGGCGCCGGTCATCACCTTGATGCCGCGGTCCTCGATGGCCTTTTTCAGCAGATAGCCGGCCGAGGCATCGAGCTGCCGCTCCATCAGCGTCGGCATGATATGCACGACGGTGACATCCATGCCCTGTTCAGACAGGCCGGCCGCGGCTTCGAGGCCGAGCAGGCCGCCACCGATCACCACGGCACTGCCGCGCGCCTTGGCAGCCAGGATCATGGCATCGACGTCATCCAGATCGCGATAGCTCAGCACGCCGGGCAGGGTGTGGCCCGGCACCGGGATGATGAAGGGCACGGAGCCGGTGGCAATCACCAGCTTGTCGTAGGATTCAGTCAGACCGTTATCGGTGGTGATCGTCTTGGCCGCACGGTCGATACCGGTGACCCTGGTGCCCTTGTGCAGGGTGATGCCGTTGTTGATGTACCAGCCATCGCCATGGATGACGATCTGCTCGTAGCTTTTCTCACCCGAGAGCACCGGCGACAGCATGATACGGTCGTAATTCACCCGCGGTTCGGCGTTGAAGATGGTGATGTCATACCGGCCGGGCGCTTTTTCCAGCAGGTTTTCCAGCATGCGGCCGGGCGCCATGCCATTGCCGACGATCAGCAGTCTCTCAGCCATTGCTCTTACTCCTACTCTCGCGTCGCATGCCCTTCACGACGTCCTCCCGGTTTTTCTTTTTAGGCCGCGTGCACGGCCGGCGCGCGATGCCGCGCATACAGGAATTCCATGATCTCCTTGCGGCAGCGCACATATTCGGCGTCGCCGGCCAGGGTCAGCCGGTTGCGCGGACGCGGCAGGTCGACATTGAGGATTTCGCCGATGGTGGCAGCCGGACCATTGGTCATCATCACCACGCGATCCGACAGCAGCACCGCCTCGTCCACGTCATGGGTGATCATGATGACGGTGTTCTTCAGCTTGGCATGCAGTTCCATGACCGTGTCCTGCAGTGTGGCGCGAGTCAGTGCATCCAGCGCGCCGAAGGGTTCGTCCAGCAACAGAACCTTGGGTTCCATCGCCAAGGCACGTGCGATACCGACGCGCTGCTTCATGCCACCGGAGATTTCATGCGGGCGCTTTTCCAGCGCATGATCCATGCCGACCAGGGCGAGGTTGTGCTTCGTCCATTCGTCGCGCTGGGCCTTGGTCTTGGTCTTGGAATGCACCTTGTCGACCGCGAGGCGCACATTGTCGTACACCGTAAGCCAGGGCAGCAGCGAATGGTTCTGGAACACCACGGCGCGGTCCGGGCCCGGATCGGACACTTCCTTGCCCTGCAGCAGCACGCCGCCGGTGGTGGCGCGCGTCAGGCCGGCCACGATGTTGAGCAGGGTCGACTTGCCGCAGCCGCTATGGCCGATCAGCGCGACGAATTCGCCACTGTTGATTTCCAGCTCGATATCACGCAGCGCGATGAAGGGGCCGTTGGCGCCTTTGAAGGTCATGCCGACATTCGAGATGCTGAGATAAGCGGACATGGCAAACTCCTCGGTTACCGGCGCGCCGTGGCGCGGG
>NZ_CALRUC010000054.1:0-28101 GCF_943371255.1 Ferrovibrio terrae
GTCGTAGTGTTCGTCGCCTTCCCAATGCTTGGGGCATCAGTGGCTCGATGACGAAAACTCGCCGCTTACAGTTGCGGGGGCAGCCCCGGCATAAGCTGCGCAAGCAGCTGCACCGGATTCCCTGTTCGGCCCCGAAGGGCACCGTCACATGGGATGATAATCAGTCGCAGATGGGCCGTCAAACTCTCAGCGCGGCGCGAAGCCGAGCGTGACGCTGTTTTCCGCCACGCCGGTGACCAGCGTGCAGCCCGCACTCTCTGCCAGCCGTTTGGTGTAGCGCGCCATCGCTGCCTGCGGATCGGCAGGCAGGGCGCCGTCGCCGAAACCGGCAGCCACACTCTCCTGCCAGCGCACGGTGGTGCCCTCGGCGCGGATCTGCCAGCTGTTGCCCTGCTGGGTCAGGGCGAGATTGCCGCCGCGCGGCAGGGCCTGGGCCGCCAGCGACAGGCCGAGCAGAAGCGCCTTGCCCAGCGGCTTGGCCAGGCTGCTGCCCACGGTGGCCGGCAGCAGCAGGCTCAGTTTGCCGCCGTCGAAATAGGCTTTCGCCACGCGGGAGAATTCGCCAAAGGCCATCGGTTCGGCGGCATCGCCCGAGGCGCCGAGCGCCAGCCGGAAAAAACCCAGGCGGCGGGCTGCATCATTGGCCGACTGCGCCACCAGGCCGATGGCGTCGTCGCGCATTGCCGGGTCGGTTTCCTCGGCCAGCAGTTCGACGCCGTTGTTGATCGCGCCGATGCTGCCGGCCAGGTCGTGACACAACCGCGAGCAGATCAGGGCGACAAGATCGAGGTCGGCGGCGGCCATTGCAGTGATGCTCCCGTGATTCGCGCCAGCCCAATTCCCACGACCCGTGGGTGGCAGGACGGCAATGCTCTGTCTAGAATGTCCGCAGCAGGCAGGCAACCGCAAGCGAGAGACATGCTGGCACCGTTCGTTCCGGGCGACTGGGTGGAAAACCCGCTGCAGCCCGACTGGGGACAGGGGCAGGTGCAGTCTGCCATCGGCGCGCGGGTCACCGTCAATTTCCTGCATGCCGGCAAGCGCCTGATCAATGTCGAGCAGGTGCCGCTGAAGCCGGTCAAACCGCCCGAAGACTGAAACGAAGGTCCGGATGACGTCCACGCACGGCGATCTTGCCACCCATGAGCTGGCCATGGCTTTGCTGCCGCTGGCCCGCGAGGCCGGCGCGGCCATCATGGCGATCTATGCGACACCCTTTGTGGCGCGCTCCAAGGAAGACCGCAGCCCGGTCACCGATGCCGACGATGCGGCCGAGGCCATCATCCTGGCCGGCCTGCGCAAGCTGACGCCGGCGATTCCGGTGGTCGCCGAGGAGCTGGCGACGCGCGGCGAGGCGCCAGAGGTCGGCAGCGCGCCCTTCTGGCTGGTCGATCCGCTGGACGGCACGCGCGAGTTCATCGAGCGCAATGGCGAATTCACCGTCAATATCGCGCTGATCGAGGCCGGCCGCCCGATGCTCGGCATCGTGCTGGCGCCGGCGCTGGAGATTGCCTGGCTCGGGACTCCGGATGGCGCGCTGCGCTTCGACCGGCAGAGCGGCGCGGCCGGCCGCGCGATCACCGCCCGGCCGGTGCCCAAGGTCAGCGCCCTGGTGCTGGTCAGCCGCAACCATCGCGAACCGGCGGTCGACACCTGGCTCAAGCAGCAGATGGCGCCGGAAACCCGTACGGTCGGCTCATCGCTGAAATTCTGCCAGATCGCCGAGGGCGCGGCCGATCTCTATCCGCGCTTTGCCTCGATCTCGGAATGGGATACGGCGGCCGGCCAAGCCGTGCTGGAAGCCGCCGGCGGTGCGGTCGTCACCTGGAACGGCGTTGCAGAAGGCCCGGCGCTGGCCTATGGCAAAAAGGATTTCCGCAATCCGGCGTTCCTGGCGCGCGGTGCAAAGTCTTAGGCTAGCGCGACGTCGACCAGGATCGCCGCGTAGTGACAGGCGGCCGCGGCCAGCACGAAGACATGCCAGATCGCATTCTGGTAGGGCAGGCGTTCCCACAGATGAAAGATCACGCCGAGCGAATATAGCCCGCCGCCGGTGAGCAGCAGGATCAGCGCCGCCAGCGAGGCATTGCTGACCAGCGGCTGCAGGGCGGCGAGGATCACCCAGCCGAGCAGCAGATAGGCCACCACCGACAGCCGGTCGAAGCGCAGCGGATAGCGCAGTTTGAGAAACACGCCGATCAGCGCCACGGTCCAGACAAAGCCGAGCAGCAGCGCGCCCCACAGGCCGCCGATCAGGATCAGCGAAAATGGCGTATAGGTGCCGGCGATCATCACGAAGATGGCGGCGTGGTCGAAGCGGCGGAACACCGCCTTCAGCCGGGCATGCGATGTCATGTTGTAGAGCGCCGAGCAGGCCAGCATGGCGAGCAGGCCGAAACTATACAGGCCCAGGCTGATGCCGCGCGGCAGATCGGGGTTCAGCGCGATCAGGATCACCAGCGTGACGCAGGCGCCGATGCCAAAGGCCAGGCCGAGCAGATGCACGATGGCATCGGCAATGATCTCGGCGCGGCTGCAGGGACGACCCATGGCGGCCAGCATACCCCAAGGATTGGGGCCGAATGAAGACGCTGATTGTCAGCGAAACAGATCGTCGTCGCGCTGGTCTTCCGGCGCCGGGGCATAACCGCGCGCGGACGCAAAGCGCAGCAGCTGGTCCGGCGTCAGGGTATCGCGCGCGGCCAGATGGCCGCGCAGGCGCACGGCGCGGATGCGGCCCTGCAATGCAGCGATGCGCGCGGTCAGTGCATCGATGCGGGTGGCTTCCACGTTGTTCTCGGCAAAGCTGCGCGCCAGGCGGCGCTCTTCGCTTTCCACGCGGCGGCCCAGCGCGGAGACCTCCGCATCCAGGTCATGCTGCAGCTGGCGCAGGGTCTGCCGCTGCGCTTCGTCAAGATTGAGGCTTTCGGCCATCTGCAGCGCGGTCTGCGGCGCCGGATAGAGATTGCGTTCGGCGTCGCTGGTATCAAGCGGGTTGGCCGGCACGATCACCGCCGCCAGCGGCGGCAGGGTCGGAATATCGGTATCGGCGGTTTGCGCCGGCATGCCGGCCGGATACCGGCCGATGGTGCCGAGTGCGAAGCCGGCGGCCAGTGTCAGGCCGAACGCCAGCGTGGCGAACAAACGTCGCGTCACGGCGTGTCTCCCAAGACTTTGCGATGCCACGCCGGAAATACGGCTTCGGCAGCACGCGCAATCTAGGGCGGCGGATGTTATCTGTCGGTGACGGCGATCACGTCTGCATCGGGTGGATCGGCATAAAGCCGCATCACATCGGCGTGACGGCGCTCCAGCGTGGCGCGCTGGTTGATATAGCCCTTGTCGGTGATCTCGTTGGCATCGATGGAGGGCGGTTCGCTCAGCAGCAGCACGCGCCGCACCTTGAAGGACGAACCGCTCTGCGCCGTGTTTTGCGCGCTGAGTTTTTCCGCGATCTGCCGCCGCAAATCTTCCGGCGCCATATCCTTTGCTGCAGCCGATGGCCAGGCCAGCAGACCGATATAGTCGCGGTCCTGCCCGGTCACCACGGCATCCTGCAGCAGCGGCGAGCAGGCAGCCAATGCTGCTACGCGCACGCCGCCGACATGCACCCAGGTGCCGGTGGTCAGCTTGAAATCCTCGGCGATCCGCCCGTCGAACACCACGCCGCGCGCTGGATCACTGGGATCGGCAAGCCTGGCCGCATCGCCGATGCAGTAGAAGCCATCCGCATCGAAAGCCTTCTGCGTCTGTTCGGTGTTGCCGATATAGCCCGGCGTGACATTCGGGCCCTTGACGCGGATTTCCAGCTTGGCGCCGCTGGGCACGAACTTCAGCTGCACGCCGGGCACCGGCACGCCGATCACGCCGGCACGTTCGATCGGGAAATGCGCGGCTGTGGCCAGCGGTGCCGTCTCGGTTGAGCCCCAGCTGGAGGTCATGATCACGCGCTGGCCCAGCGTGCGGATCGACAGCGCCTCCAGCCGCGCCCACAGGTCGGGCGGCAATGCGGCGCCGGCATAGAAGATCATTTGCAGGTTGCGGAAGAAGCGCTCGCACAGCGCCGTGTCTTTCTCCAGATGCGGGATCAGCATGGCGTAGCCGGCGGGCACGTTGAAATACACTGTCGGCGAGACATCGCTTAAATTCGCAACCGTCTTTTCCACCAGGCCCGGCGCCGGCTTGCCGTCGTCGATATGCAGCGTGCCGCCCTGGCGCAGCACCATGTTGAAATTGTGGTTGCCGCCGAAGGTATGATTCCACGGCAGCCAGTCGAGCAGCACCGGCGGCGTCTGCTGCAGGAACGGCCAGATCTGCGCGATGGCCTGCTGGTTGGAGCACAGCATGCGATGGGTGTTGATGACGCCTTTCGGCAGTCCGGTGGAGCCGGAGGTAAACAGATACTTCGCCACCCAGTCCGGGCCGATCTGCGCGAACCGCGTATCGACAGCGGCCGTCGGCGGTGTCGCGCGCAAGGCGGCAAGATCGGTGATCGTCTCGATGCCTTGCGGCAGCGTCGCCAGCACCTTTGCAAACGGTCCGCCGCCCGGGTTTCCGTTTCCCTGGGCGAAAATCAGTCGTGGTTTTACCAGGCCGAGGATATGATGCACCTTGGCGAAGTCGCCGCTCATCAGCGAATAGGCGACAGAAACCGGCGTGACCGGCACGCCGGCAACCATGCCGCCCAGCATCAGCAGCGCATGGTCGATACTGTTGCCCGAGAGAATCACGATCGGCGTGCTCTGGTCCATGCCGCGATCCAGCAGACCCTGCGCGATGGCGCGGGCCGCCGCCCAGGCTTCGCCGTAGCTGACGCGGCGCCAGCCCTCGGCGGATTTCTCGGCGAGGAAAACCTGGTCGGGCCGCGCGGCGGCCTGTTCCTGCAGCAACTGGCCCAGGTGATCGGCATGGGGGCCGAGCGGCTCTGCGGACTCGAGGATGAAGCCGCCGCCGGCTATCTCGCGGCGGCGGATGCGCGGCACCGCCAGGTCAAGCGGCAGGAATGACGGCTTGGTGTCGCCCGGCTGGATCATGTTTCCTCCCACGGAAACGCTGCCGCCATTTTGTAAGGCAGCATTACAATATTGGAGATCATAGCCAAAGCGTTGGCTACCGCAAGGGGGAAGTCTCAGGCTTTCTTGCGCGTTTTCTTCGCCTTCGGTTGTGGTGGTTGTGTGAAAGGCTCCACCTCGGCGGTCGGCCGGATGCCGAAGCCGGCGCGCGCATAAAACAGTACGCGGTCCGGTTCCTGCCGCGTCCATTCGATAGCGTGATGGCCGCACCAGCTGGGCGCGAAGCCGCTGCTGCTTCCAACTGGCACCGTCACTTCCATGCTCGGCACGCGGACATTGACAAGATTTTTCTTGTTGGTGGTGAACTTGCTTAAGAGTCGGAAGAAGCGACCGGCCTGCGCCATATGGTCCTTGTTTTTGTTTTCGCCGTAAAAGGTAATGTCGCCCGTTGACGGGTGTGGCACCGGTTCTTTGTATATGTAGCCACCAAGCCTAAAAATAGCGGATGGCGGCGGCGGGGCTGGCCAGTCCCAGCACCATTGATCCTCGGGCATGCCGTACCAACCATAAAGCTTATAGTATTCGCGCCTCCAGTCTGGATTAATGATCATCCTTACTGAGGCGCCCGGACCTACGGACGTATCGAGCAGATGGGTATGGTGGGGATAATCCGGCGGATCAGGCATCTGCCAGATATCTTCGGGTTTATTCCAGCGATCCAATATGCGCTCATATTGCGCACCGGGATATGCATCCTGCAGAGCGAAACCGAAATCCAGCCAGTCGCGCTCCAGCATGCAAACATCACGGCTGCGCAGGAAAATCGACGAACTCATTGTCTCTCCCGCAGCTCGCGGAGTTCCCGGGCGCGCCGGGCATTCGGGGGACCATCATAGTCAGCCGGCTTATCCGGGGTCGGCTTCGAAAACTCGCCGTCCTGGTCCCATTTTGCGCGGATACGTTCGGCCGCCGCACGGCAGACATCGCGCACATCGCGGCGGAACTGCTCCTCGCTTCTGTCGGGATGCCGTTTTTCGACCATCACGAATTCCTCGTCTTCGATCTTTCCCCGGATCTTGGTTTCGGCATTGCTTTCACGCTCGTCGGGCTTGCCGTCTTCGCCATCGTAGGTATTTCCGCGCAGCATTTCAGCGACATTGCGTGCGATCAGGATACTGAAATCGCTACGGTTACTATCCTTTCGCACTTTGTCGCCAGCATCATTGTACTGCCACATATGCTCCTCCTTTTTTGCCTCTCTCTCTGTTTTTCCTTCTGGATTGCCGCCAAACGCATGCGCGATTGCAGCTTCCGGCAGAACAGCTCTCAATTCTTTCAGGCATTCCTGGATGGCGATGTTGACGCCGGCCTGGGTCAAAGCATTGCCGCGGCTGCCGCCAACCCGCAGCGCCATTTCTTCAGCCAACGCATCGTTGAGCGAATCGGCAATCTGCCGGTCTTCCGGATTGAGCTTGTCTGCCCAGGTGCCGAGCGGCGGGACATGCAGTTCCTTGCCGTCTTCAGCAATAACGATGCGGCCGCGCTGCGGCTGGGCGAAATCCTGCTGCTGGCGGTCTTCTTCCGGCTGGGCCGGTTCTGGCTGGCGCAACGCATCGCGGTCGGTGTCCGGCGTGTCACCGGACAGGGGTAAGGTGATTGCCGGCGCTACCAGGCCCAGGCCACGCAACAGATTCGGAATCTGCTTCACGCCTTCGATGATGGGGCGCTGATAAAATGCCTCCTGCTGTCCCGGCTGCAATTCACGGCGAGCCGGCGGCGGCTCATCGCTCATCACTGGCTTCAGCCCGATGGGCTCTTCACCGTCGCCACCGGATCGCAACGTGACATCGGTAGGAGGTTCGCCCGCGCCGGACAGCAACTGCCGTTCGCGATAGAAGCGGTCGACCTCGTCCACATCCGGCGGTGCATGGCGCTGCAGGCGATCCGACAGTTCGTCTCGCAGGGTCTGCAGTGTTTCGCCGACGCCATTCCGGCCTACACCACCGAGGCCGAGTGGCAGCAAGGTGCCGTCAGGTTCCAGCCCGTGATCCTTCTGGAAACGGATCAGCGCGCGGTTCAATTCGCTGCCGGGCCAGCCGGTCGGCATGCCGGGTTCGGGCAGGTCGTAATAGCCGGCATTGGCCAGCAGGGTCTGGGCCTTGATCACATCGGCGCGGTCGTTGTCACCGAAGCGGCCGACCGAGCCGGCAAAGCTGAAAAGGTCTTCGGGATTATTTTGATCGGATTGCAAGGACATGGAAAAACTCCACGGGCGGCTGAATACATATGTATTGATAATATTCCTTCAGTATGTACCTTTTTTGTTCTTTTTTCAATCAGCTATTTGCGTTGGTTCAAAGCGCGCTGAACGAAAGACGCGGATGGCCGGCCAGGAAGATCTTTCTGGGCCCGGCCATGAGGATTTTAGGGAAAAGTGCGTGGCCTAAGTCGCGATGTCGATGACGACACGGCCGCGGATCTGGCCGGCCAGGATCTTCGGCGCCAGGTCGAAGATGTCCGACAGCGGATGCAGCTCGGTCATCTGGCTGAGCTTGTCCTTCGGCAGATCCTGCGCCAGCTGCCACCAGGCGCGCTTGCGCTTGTGCATCGGCGCCATCACGCTGTCGACGCCGAGCAGGCTGACATTGCGCAGGATGAAGGGGAACACGCTGGCCGGCAGATCGGTGCCGCCGGCAAGCCCGCAGGCAGCGACGAAGCCGCCGTATTTCACCTGGCTCAGCACGGTGGCCAGCGTCTGGCCGCCGACGGAATCGATGGCCGCGGCCCAGCGTTCCTTGGCCATCGGCGCGCCCTTCTGGTTCAACTCTTCGCGGGCGATGAAGCCGCTGGCGCCCAGCGATGTGAGATAATCATGCGTCTCCGGCCGGCCGGTGGCGGCAATGACCTTGTAGCCCTTCTTCGCCAGCAGGGCGACGGCAACCGAGCCGACACCGCCGGCGGCACCGGTCACCAGCACCTCGCCATCGTCCTTGTGCAGGCCGGCATCCTCCAGCGCCATCACGCAGAGCATCGCCGTGTAGCCGGCCGTGCCGATGGCCATCGCCTCCTGCATGGTGAAGGCATCGGGCAGGCGCACCAGCCACTCGCTTTTCATCGCGGCAAAGCGGCTGTAGGCCCCCCACTGGGTTTCCGACAGGCCATAGCCGTTCACGATCACCTTGTCGCCCGGCTTGAAATCGGCGTTGCCCGAGACCACCACCGTGCCGGCGAGATCGATGCCGGCCACCATCGGCAGCTTGCGCGCGATGCGGCCTCCCGTGAGCGCCAGGCCGTCCTTGTAGTTCAGCGTCGAATAGGCGACCTCGACCAGCACGTCATTCTGCGGCAGGTCTTTCTTGGCGATCTGCTTGAAGCCGGCTTTCGGCTTGCCGTCGACCTCTTCGATGACAACGGCGCGGAAGGTATCGGACATGGGATTCTCGTCTTTCTTTATCGTCATGCCCGCGAAGGCGGGCATCCAGCATAACCGATAGACTGGGTTCCCGCTTTCGCGGGAACGACGGGAGGGCGAATTACCGCAGCGGTTCGAGGATCGAGACGTAGTTGGCCACCGCCACGCCGCCCATGTTGAACACGCCGCCGAGCTTGGCGTTCTTCACCTGGATGTCGCCGGCCGTGCCGCTCAGCTGCATCGCCGCCATCACATGCATCGACACGCCGGTGGCGCCGATCGGATGGCCCTTCGATTTCAGCCCGCCAGATGGATTCACCGGCAGCTTGCCGTCGGCCTGGGTCCAGCCTTCCATGATCGCCCGCGCGCCTTGCCCCGGCGCGGTGAGGCCCATCGCCTCGTATTCGATCAGTTCGGCAATGGTGAAGCAGTCATGGCTTTCGGCAAAGGACAGATCCCACACGCTCAGGCCCGCTTCGCCCAGCGCATCGGCCCAGGCCTTGGCCGGGCCCTCGAAGGCGATCACATCGCGCTTGGCCATCGGCAGGAAATCCTGCACGTGTTTCGAGGCACGGAAGGCAATCGCCTTCTTCATGCCCAGCGCGGTCTGCACATCGGTCAGCACCAGGGCGGCGGCGCCATCCGACACCATCGAGCAGTCGGTGCGGCGCATGCCGCCCACCACCAGCGGGTTCTTGTCGGACACGGTCTTGCAGAAGTCGTAGCCGAAATCCTTCTGCATATGCGCCAGCGGATTTTTGCTGCCGTTCTTGTGGTTTTTGGCGGCGATCATCGCGGTGGCATCCGACTGGTCGCCATAGCGCTGGAAATACTGCTTCTGGATCGAATCGAACACGCCGGCGAAGCCGCCCTCGTTGAAGATTTCCGTCTTCTTGTAGCTCGCCTTGACCAGGATATTGCCGACCATCTCGGTCGAGGCGGAGGTCATCTTCTCGACGCCGACGCAGAGCACGAAGCGCGCCTTCTTCGCCGCGATGGCATTGAGGCCCTGATAGATCGCCGCCGTGCCGGTGGAGCAGGCATTCTCCACGCGGGTCGCCGGCTTGAAGCGCAGGGCCGGATCGGCCTGCAGCACCAGCGAGGCGGTGAAATCCTGGTCGATCAGGCCGCCGTTGAAATGGCCGAGATAGATCGCATCGACATCCTTGGGCTCGATGCCGGCATCGCGGATGGCGCCGACCGCCACCTCCACGATCAGGTCTTCGGCATCCTTGCCGTCCAGTTTGCCGAATTTGCTGTGGTTCCAGCCGACGATGCAGGCGGTCATCCAAATCTCTCCCGAAATCTCTTGGTCTTGTCGCCGTAGGAGAAGAGGGGCGGGTATTGAAGTCAAGGCGTGCACCGGCAGGCGAGTTTGCGGTCCGCCGAGCCTGTCTGACCCTTATTCCGTCTTATCCGGTCCTTATTTCTGCTTATTCGACCCTTATTCCGGCTTATGCGAGGCTTATTTCGCTTCGCGCGCAGGCTAAGCCCTTGAATTGGCTTGTCTTGGCTGAAATGAGAACATAAGGCGAAAATAGTCTTGCGGCAAGGGGTGCGGGGCGATATATTCACTATATGTTCTAGACAGGGAGCTGCCTGATGCCCGACCTTCTCACCACGCCGTTTTTTGAGATGAGCCGCCCGGATGAGCGCCTGTTCGAACTGTCGGGCAGCGTGGGTGTCGGCCGCACCAACCGCCGCTCCGATGTGTTCAAGCTGCAAACCCTGCTGCATCGCGAAGGTTATCTCGATGCCGCTGGCCCCGAAGGCGGCTGGGGCGGCGACTGGGGCAATCGCGACGACTATGCGCTGCGGCGCTTCCAGCGCGACAACGGGCTGGTCATCGACGGCCTGGCCGAACCCGAAGGCGAGACCATGAGCACGCTGCGCGGTTTCCATCTCCAGCCCGTCGCCGCCCCTGTCACCGCCATGCCTGTGCGGGGCAGCCGCCACGCCGCCTGAGTCCACGTTTTTTTCAGACCGTTTTTTTCAGTCATACGATTTTCAGGTCGCAGGATTTTTTAAAATCATAAGGATGAGCCATGGTCGCCTATCAGCGTCTGTTCGCCCCGCCGCGTCAGGATGATCTCGAATACCTGCCCGATCCGATGGGGCGCCTCGACATGGGCACATATGTCGAGAAGCCCGAGACCAGCCCCGATCCGGGCTGGGAGGCGGCGCGGGGCGACTGGATGCGTGGCGCGCCGCTGGGCCGGATTTTCGGCGACGGGCTGTTCGACCTGCAGGACGGCGTCGGCGCCGACCAGGCCAACCGGCGCGGCGATGTGTTCAAGCTGCAGGCCCTGCTGCATCGCGAAGGCTTTCTCGATTCGGCCGCCACCGAGGGACCGACCGGCTTCTGGGGCGGGCGCGACGATGAGGCGCTGCGCAATTTCCAGAAGGAGCATGGCCTCAATGTCGATGGCTTCGCGGCGCCCAGCGGCGAGACCATCTCCACCATCCGCGGCTTCTACCAGCCGCGGCGACCGACACCTGCGGGGGTGTATACCCGTGAAGTGCGCGGCGATGAACCGCCACCATCACTCCGTACCTGGCTCAAGCGGCCGGATGACCCGGATCCTCCTGTCCTGTTGCGGCCTGCCACCGGCCACAGGGCCGACAGCGCGGCCGAGCCGCAGCGCTTTGCCCAGGCGAATACCGGTGTCGTCAGCGATGTGCCGCCCGGGAGCGGGACGGGCCGTGATGAGCGACCCGTCGTCAACGCGTCGGCGGACCGAATCCGTAGCATACTGGAGAATGCACCGGCGCGGTTCGAGATCGCCGATAATCCGAAGGAAGACGGCAGCGCACCGCTCTGGCGTCTCCACAATAAAGGCGCAAAGGCGGTCCAGATTTACGACAAAGTTGTGGAGCGGGAGGCGACGCGTTTGGGCGTCGATCCCGATCTGGTGCGGGCTGTGATGTATTATGAAAATGCTGACGGGCATAAAGTGGTCTTCAATGACCTGGGCGACGCACTGGGCTACAGCGACACGATTATGCCGATGAACATCAACCCGAAAATCTGGGGCGCCCTGGGGGTCGAGACCCGGGAAGCGGCGCGCAACCCCGAGCGCAATATCCGCGCGGCAGCATTGCTGCTCAAACGCATTGGCGATCGCCTCGATGATCCGACGCCGGAAAAAATAGGCTCGATCTGGAACGGCGTCGGGTTGGAGACCGTCAATCATCGTGGCGCCCGCATCGGCCATATCTACCGTGAGCGCAGTTGGGAAAAACCGATGGGAGTGACGCATGGTCGGCGTTAGATGGCGCAGGCTATTCAGGATCAGTGCCTATGCCGGTCTGCTCACTGGTGCATTGGGCATTGCCTTCCTGCTTTATCTGCTGCTTGGTGCGCAAGACGATATGAGCGACCTGTGCGACATGACCGAAGTTGGTCAGGGGTTGTTGCCCTTTGGCAATGAAGGCGGCTGCAATCCACGCTGGCTCGTATGGCTGCTGGCCTTCATCGTGTCTGCAGCATTCGGCACTCTCCCGATCCTACTGATCGGCGCTATCCTTCTTCTTGCGGCAGCCCACGGCGAGCGCCAGCATATTTCAGAGTGACTGAAGATATGCCCAATCTTTCTGGTTTTGAACTTTCTAGCTCACCATTTTCGGTGGGAACAGATTTTCCCTGATCTGAAGTGAATCCTGTGAATCCGCTCTGGAAACGCCTTGCGCTGATACTGGCCGTGTTGAGCCTGGCGGGCCCTGCCTATGTGCCCGGCATCGAGCTTTATGAGCTTTATACCGAAGGGACAACCGCCGACTATGGTGAGTTCTGCGACGATGTCGAACATCCGCCGTTTCTGCTTGGGGCGGCGACAACCTGCGATCTGAGCTTGCGGCAGGTGGCATTGTTTGCCGCCTTTTCCTATGGCATAGGCGCGCTCATGCTGTTTCCGGTTGCCCTGTTTGTGGCAGGTGGTTTCAGCGGCTTGCGGCGCAAGTCCGCCAAATGACGCGAGGAGATGTCGGGATGACGAGCTTCCGCCATGTCCGGAAGGCCATCTTGCGACGATTTACACGATGGCTCCTGCTGGCGGGACTGATTGGCCCGGCCATCGTGCCAGGCATCAATCTGGTCGAGTTGTATGCAACCGGCAGCACCGACGATTACTATGAATTCTGCGCCGTTGCCGACCTGCCGCGCTTTGTCTTCGGCGCGGCAAAAAGCTGCGACCTCGACCTCCTGCAACTCCTGATCTTCGCCGCGCTGTCCTATGCCGGTGCGATTGTAATCCTGACGCCGGCGGTGGTCCTCACCGTACTCGCCTTCGGCGCAGGACGAGAGAAGCTCCGATGAATGCCGGGACGGCCAGCGTTCGGTACCCGCTTCCCTGGCCGCTTCGCCTGCTGGTGAGCGTTGGGCTTGGGGCGATCCTGCCGCTGGTATTCTTCGGCAGCATCCTGATCCAGACCGAGGGCCATGAACCGCGCGGCCTATGTGCCGCGGTCGAAGGCGATGGGGGAACGCTGCCGCTGCAGATGAATGCCGGTGGCCGTATCGGTTACACCTGCGACTTCAACTGGGATCTGGCGAGCTTCTATGTCGTGCCGCCGGCCTTGCTGTTCGGCATGATCGTTTTCGCCGTCTGGACCCTGATGCGGCGGCGAGCCGCCGATTAGCAGCACGCCGCTGCGAGTGCCAATCGGCGTCACGTTTACACAATCTTATTGCAACAGATCCGACACTTCGGACAGGCTTTGACTGTTGGTATGCCGGCTCCCGAGTCGGTGTTGTCGGCATCGGGTAGCGGCTCCCGCACAAGCAGGAGGCGAGATGTCGGATTTGTCCCCAGACCATAAAAAAATCGATCACACCGCGTGGCTGCAAAAGCTGCTGACGCACCGCCTGACCACGGCGGAAATCCTCTACCACATGCCCGATCACCCCAAGCTGCTGCAGACTTACGTGTGGCAGGATTACGATCTGGCGCCGCGCTTTCCCGGCCTGAAGAAGTTCCTCGATTTCTGGGAGGCCAGCCTGGACGGCAAGCTGCACAGCGTGCGCGTGGTTTCGGCCCGGGTGGTCAGCCCGGCGGAAATCCGGGCGGCGGCGGCGAGCTACAACCTGCACTAGCCGGCCTGACCGCGACAGACGGGCTGCGGAAAGCGGCGGATTTTCACCTTTCGTCAAGACGGCGCCGGGTAGGGTAGCCTGTTGCAATAACGGCCAGTCTGTCAGGAATCCACCCCGTCCATGTGCGGCATTGCCGGCTATCTGAATTTCAATCCCGCCCGTGCGCCGGATGCCATCCAGGCGACGATTGCCCGCATGAATCGCCGCATCGCCCATCGCGGCCCGGATGATCGCGGCCAGTGGGCTGATCCGGACAACCTGTGCCATCTGGGGCATACGCGGCTCAGCGTGCTCGATCTCTCGGCCGCCGGGCATCAGCCGATGCACAGCGCCGATGGCCGCTATGTCATCAGCTTCAATGGCGAGATCTACAACTACCGCAACCTGCGCCAGCAGCTGGAAAAGCTCGGGCATCAGTTCCACACCGGCACCGACACGGAAGTGATCCTGGCCGGCTTCGCCGTCGATGGCGTCGATTTCTTCACCGTGGTGGATGGCATGTTCGCGCTCGCCATCTTCGACCGCGAGACCGGCATCACCACGCTGGCGCGCGACCGCGCCGGCGAGAAGCCGCTGTATTATGCCGCCGGCGACGGCTTCCTCGCCTTTGCCTCCGAGCTGCGGGCGCTGCTGGAAGTCGAGGAACTGCCGGTCACGCTGTCGGAATCCGCGCTGGCGCTGTATTTCACGCTGCGCTATGTGCCGGACCCCGACACCATCCTGGCGCCGGTGAAAAAACTCGAACCGGGTTGCGTGCTGCAGGTGACGCGCGACGGCCGGCAGAGCCTCAACCGCTATTACAGTTTCGAGATCGACCAGGCCCATGAAGTGGGGCCCGACCGCTTAAGCAAATATGTCGACACGCTGGAAGAGGCACTGTCGGAGGCGCTGACCGACCGGCTGAATGCCGATGTGCCGCTTGGCGCGTTCCTCTCCAGCGGCGTCGATTCGGCGCTGGCCTGCGCGCTGCTGGCGAAGAAGCTCGGCAAGACGGTGAAAACCTTCACCATCGGCTTCGAGGGCGATCCGGGCTCCGAGCATATTGCTGCACGCGACATCGCCACGCGGCTCGGCACCGAGCATCGCGAGCATATTTTCGGCGCCGCCGATTTCGATCGCATCTGCGGCGATATCGGCAAATTGCTGGACGAGCCCAATGGCGACCGCAGCTGCGTGCCGACCTATCTGCTGGCCGAATTCACCCGCCAGCATGTCACCGTGGCCATCTCGGGCGATGCCGGCGACGAGCTGTTCGGTGGTTACAGCCGCTATCCGGCTTTCGCCGTGGCCTATGACCGCGACCGCTCCGGCCGCGCGCCGGCGATGGTGCAGACCTATATCGAACGCGGCCTGCCGGTGTTTGCCGCCGATGCGGTGCGCGAGGCGCTGCCGCAGGGCTATGAGGCAGTGCTGGATTTCTACGACCGCTATGCGCCGGTCTTCATGCATCTCGGCCGGCCGGCGCTGCACAGCCTGCGCCAGCTCGATTTCCGCACCTACCTGCCCGGCGCCGTGCTGGCGAAAGTCGACCGCATGAGCATGCAGCATGCGCTGGAAGTGCGCACGCCGTTCTTAAGCCCGCGCCTGCTCGGTCTGGCCAGCCGCGCCGGCCTGGGCCTGTGCTGGAACGGCAAGATGCAGAAGCTGGCGCTGCGCCATCTGCTGGCACGCTATCTGCCCGCCCAGCATGTGCAGGCGCCGAAAAAAGGCTTCGGCATGCCGCCCAGCGTGTTTTTCAACAACCAGGCGCGGCTGGAACAGGAGCTGCGGCTGGCGCATCGGCGGTTGAGCGAGACGCGCTTCTTCACGCAGAGGCCCGGCGCGCTGGATCGCCTGTTCCGCGCCGCCGGCAAGGGCATCAATGCGATCTGGGCCACCATTGTGCTGGCCAAATGGGTCGACAGCGTGGAGCGGCCGCTGTGACCGGGACAACCAAGGCCGAGCAGAAACATCTCGACGACATGGAAGCCTTTGTCGCCCATGCCGCCGGTCTGGCGACCATGGCGCTGGCACCGGAGATCGAAACCCGCATTGCCACCCTGGCGCAAGCCTTCGATGCCGCGGTGGCCGGATTGCCGCCGGCGCCGCTTACCGTGCTGGTCTATCATCTCAAGCTGCCCGATGAGCATCGCCATATCGACTATGTCGATATCCAGGCCGACCAGGGCAAGATCGATTACACCAGCGTGCTGCAGCATACCTTTGCCATGGCGCGCGGCTTCAATCCCGATTGCCGCATCCTCTATGTTACCGGCGCGGATGATGACACCGCCTTCGTGCCCGCCGATGTGACGGTGGTGCGCCTGCCGCTCAACCCCGGCTGGCTGATGTATGAGCGCGTGGTGGCGATGAATGCCTATCTCGCCTCATCGGCTTTCACCGGGCATGCCGCCTTCCTCGACAGCGACGCCTTTGCCAATGCGCCGCTGGAAAAGGTGTTCGACCTCGGCTTCGATGTCGCCGTCACCTATCGCACCAGCCCCGGCCTGATGCCGCTGAACGAGGGCGTGATCTTTGCCGCCAAGCGGCCGGGCGACGGTGCGGCCAAGTTCTTCCGCCGCTATCTCGGCACCTACGAGGCGCTCTGCGCCGATGCGCGGGTGAAAGAGGTCTATGGCGATATCCGGCGCTGGCGCGGTGGCCAGCTGTCGCTGAACGGCGCGGCCATTGCGACGGGGCATTTAAGCGATCTCGACCGCCGGGTGATCGATGGCGCGCTGCTGCGCTATCTCAACTGCGATGACTTCAACTTCTTCATCCGCGATTCCGAGCAGTATTCCAAGTTCCAGCTCAAGCGCAAATACGTGCTGCACCTCAAGGGTCCGTCCAAGGGCAGCGTCGCCTCGGCGGCGCAGTTCCAGCTTCCCTGGCTGCAGGTCTGGCGCAAGTCCGGCGCCAACCTGTTCGCGCCGATCCTGCAGGCCGAACTGGCGGCGGCGGCGCCCGCACCGAAGACGGAGGCAGCCACAGTGGAGTCAAAGCCCGGCGGCTATGTGAAGCCGATGTTTGCCTTCATCAACAAGGAATATAACCGGCCGCCGTTTGATGCGGCCGAGACGCGGCAAAAGTTCGGCGGCCATATCCAGGCTGCGGCGGAAATCCTGCAGGCCAACCGCCCGGGCAGCGGCGCGGTGGCGGTGGACGACATGCTGGTGTGGTTCCGCAATGCCGGCTTCCTGCAACAGGAGGATTTCATCCGCGCGGTCGGCAGCTATGGCACCGACCAGACCCTGCGGGCGCGCATCTGGCGCATCTATACGCTCTGCTGGGCGGCGAAAAGCTGCCTCGGCCTGCCGGGTGATTTCATGGATGTCGGCTGCTATGACGGCCGCACGGTCGAGATCATGGAACGCTATTGCGATTTCCGCAGCGACCCATCTGGCAAGACCTGGTTCCTCTACGACCTGTTCGAGAATCCGCCCGACGAGGCGCGCAAATCCGGCCATGGGCCTGAACTGTTCGACCGGGTATCGGCCACCTTCGCGCCGTTCGGCAATTTCCGCGTCATCAAGGGCGCGGTGCCCGAGAGTTTCGCGCAAGGCCTGCCCGACAGGGTGGCTTTCGCGCAGCTCGATCTGAATGTGGCCGGGCCCGAGCTGGCGGCGCTGGAGATCATCCATGAGCGGCTGGTGCCCGGCGGCATGATCGTGTTCGACGATTTCGGCTTCCAGCGCTACCGCGACAGCCACGATGCCGAGATGGCGTTTTTCCGCGCGCGCGGCGCGGTGATCTTCGAAAGTCCGACCGGGCAGGGCATCTACATCAAGCGGTGATCACTCGCCGCTTTCGAGATCCGCCTTCAGGTAGCTGAGGATCGGATACAGCCCGGCCATCAGCGCGATCAGGAAGCCATAGCGGCCCTCGCGATAGCCCTTGCGCCCGACATAGCATTTATAGAAGCGGCTGAAGATGCGGCGGATATTGTGGCCGTAGCTGCCGATATCCTGGCCCGCGGCGCGCCGCGCCCGCAGGTCGGCGGCATTCGAGGTGGTGTAGCGGTCGAGGCGGTGAATCATGTCGGAAATATTCTTGTCGACATAATGAATCATGCGGCTCTTGAGAAAGCGCTGCTCGCCCTTCAGTTCCAGGGCCGGATGCACGCGCTGCGCACCCCAGTGCTTGGCGCCCCTGGCGCATAACCGCGGCGCCATCATCACGCCGAAGTATCCGCCCCAGCCATAGCGCACCAGACGGCTGCCGACGTAATTGTCGAACGGCACCAGGATATGGCCGAACTTGGCGGTCGCGATCACGTCGCGGATCTCGGTCGCCATTTCGGCCGGCACGCGTTCGTCGGCATCCACTTCCAGGATCCAGTCGCCGCTGCAGGCGGCAATGCCGGTATTGCGGCGTTCGCCCTCCAGCGGCCAGGCGCCCTCGATCAGCTTGTCGGTGAAGCCGGCGGCAATCGCGCGGGTGTTGTCGGTGCAGCGATCCAGCACCATCACGATCTCGTCGGCAAAGCGCAGGCGCTCCAGGCAGTCGGCGATCTGGCCGGCTTCGTTATGCGCCACAACCAGTGCAGAGAGTTTGGGAGCAGTCATGGCTCACTCGTCCTGAGAATGCTTCCACAGATGTTCGGCGGCGCGCTGCGCCTTGTCGACGCTTAAGGTGAGCATATGGCTGTCCTGGCTGCGATAGTCATAGCCGGGCTGGCGGATGATCTCGTCATAGCTCAGATCGGTGCGCACCGCGGCGGTCTTCTCGCCCCAGGGGCCATAAACTTCCTCGCGGCTCGGGCCGAACAGGCCGAGCGTCGGCACGCCGCTGGCCGCCGCCAGATGCATCAGGCCGCTGTCATTGCCGATATACAGGCTGCTGCGCTGCAGGGCGGCGGCGATGGTGAGCAGGTCGAGCTTGCCGACAAAATCCAGCGTGCGCTCGGGCGGCAGGCCGGCCAGTGTGGCCTGGGCCAGCGCTTCCTCGCCGGGGCCGCCGAACACGGCGATGCGTGCGCCGGGCAGGATGCCGCCGTCTTTGGCCGTCAGGCGCTGCGCCAGCTCGGCGAAGCGTTCACCGGGCCACATCTTGCCGCCCCAGTTCGCCGTCGGGCCCAGTGCCAGCACCGGGCGGCCGTCATCGGGCCAGAGTTTCTTGGCCGCCTTTGTCGCATCGGAGCCGATCCACAGGCGTGGTGCCGCAGTGGTTTTCAGCTTGAGGAAATTCGACAGCACGATGACCTTGTGCATGCGCGAGCCGGAGCCGCTGAAGCTGCGGCGGCGACGCGCCAGCAGGAACTGGCCGATGCCCGAACCGCGCAGGTCGATGATGAGCCAGAAGCGCGTCAGCGCGAGTTTCTTCCACAGCTCCCACCAATGCCCGGCCCAGGGCTTCTTATGCATGACGATGATGCGGTCGAGATTGGGCAGATCCTGGAACAGGCCGGCCGCCGCCGGTCCGCAGGCCACGGTGAAGCGGGCCTTGGGGAACTGCGCGTGCAGGGCATCGATCAGCCCGGTGGAAAGCACCGCGTCGCCCAGCCGGTTGGCAGTGATGAAAAGGATGCGCATGGCTCAATCTTAAATGTTTGGCTGGTTATAGGGGGGGTGTCCGCCCTTGCCAAGTCGCCGGCCCTCCCATACCTCAGAAGGGCCAAAACCGGAGGATTCATGGCCGATCTGACCTGCGCTGCGCTGCCTGACCGGGCCCTGCTGTCCCTGGGTGGGGACGAGGCGGCCGGCTTCCTCGATGCGCTGGTCTCCAACAACGTGACCGGGCTTGAACCTGGCCAGGCCGCCTATGCCGCGTTGCTGTCGCCGCAGGGCAAGTTCCTGCACGATTTCTTTGTCACGCCAGATCCGCATAAATCTGGCCTGCTGCTGGATGTCGCCGCCGAGCGACTGGCCGATCTGCAGCGCCGCCTGACGCTGTATCGCCTGCGGGCCAAGGTGACGATCGCGCCGGTGGACGGTGTCCGCTGCTATGCGCTGTTCGGCGGTGCCGCGCCATCGGTCGCCGGGATTCTGTTCAACGATCCGCGCCTCACCCAGATGGGCTGGCGGCTGTGGCTGCCGGAGCAGGCCGAACCGCCGCTGCCGCTCGCCGGTCCGGCGGCCTATGACGCGCATCGCATCGCGCTCGGCGTGCCCGATGGCCTGCGCGATATCGAGATCGACAAGGGCCTGCTGCTGGAAAACCATTTCGAGGCGCTCAACGGCGTCGATTTCAGGAAGGGCTGCTATATCGGCCAGGAGCTGACCGCGCGCACCAAGTATCGCGGCCTGGTGAAAAAGCAGCTCTATCGGGTGCAGGGCGCGCAGCCCTTGCCGCCAGCCGGCACGCCGATCATGGCGAACGGGCAGGAGGTCGGTCAGCTGCGGTCGGTGTCCGGCAGCATCGGCCTCGCGCTGCTGCGGCTGGATGCGACATCGCAAGATCTGGATGTGGCGGGGATTGCACTGCAGGCCGCGCGGCCCGACTATGCCGGACCGATTCCCGAGGCAAAGACCTGAAGCGATATGTCGAAAACTCCCATCACCCATGACGACGGCCGCTGCCGCTGCGGCTGGTGCGGCGTCGATCCGCTGTATGTGAACTACCACGACACCGAATGGGGCGTGCCCGAATGGGATGACCGCGCGCTGTTCGAGAAGCTGATCCTCGACGGTTTCCAGGCGGGGCTCAGCTGGATCACCATCCTGCGCAAGCGCGACAATTTCCGCAAAGCCTTCGATGGTTTCGAGCCGCAGAAGATCGTGCGCTATACGCCGAAGAAGCTGGATGCGCTGATGCAGAACGAAGGCATCATCCGCAACAAGGCCAAGATTCACGGCACGGTGGCGAATGCGCGCGGCTGGCTGGAGATCATGGAGACGGAGAAGGGCGGCTTCTCCGGCTATCTGTGGAACTATGTCGATGGCAAGCCGCTGAAGAACGGCTGGTCATCGCTGAAGCAGGTGCCGGCGGAAACCGCGGTCAGCCAGGCGCTGTCGAAAGACCTGCGCAAGCGCGGCTTCACCTTTGTCGGCCCCACCATCGTCTATGCCTTCATGCAGGCAGTCGGCATGGTCAACGACCATCTGGTGGAATGCTACCGCCACAAGCAGGTCGCCAGGGCCAAACGCCCCGGCTGACCTGCCTGCGCGGGACTTACGCCGCCTTGCCGTCTGCGGTCAGGCCGAGTGCCAATCGGCCGGCCAGCCGCTGCTGCGGCAGCTGGGTGAACGGGTGATAGCGCGCGGCCTGCAGGTCGCGGAACAGCCGTTCGATGCCATTGTCGCGATAGAAGGCGCTGCCGCCGGCCGCATCCATGGCAAGGCTTGCCATGGTGAGCAGGCTTTCCGTCATCGCGCGTTTCAGCGTCATGATGGTGGCCGAGGTCTGCTCGCCCGGCGCGCCAGACTCACCCAGGCTCACCATCTGCTCATGGGCGGCAATGGCGGCAGCCAGGGCGGTTTCCATGGCGCCGACCTGCAATTGGGCATCCATGTCGCTGCGGCGGCGGGCGGCGATCTTGAGCACCTCGTCGCGCAGCTGTTCGGCCACGCCACGATAGACGCTGTAGATCAGCGGGAAGGCCACCAGCGTCACCAGGTGGAAGAAGGGATGCCACACGCCGGCCGGGCGGCGCAGGGCAATCGAGGCGTCCGGCACGAACACATCCTCCAGCCGCACATCCTGCGAGCCGCTGGCGCGCATGCCCAGCGTGCGCCAGGTCTGCTCGATGGTGATGCCCTTGCTGTTCATCGGCACGGCGGCATGCAGCACTTCCGTGTCGCAGATCGCCATGGTCATCAGCAGGTTGCCGGCCTCGGCACCGCTGACGAAGCGCTTGCGCGCCGAGAACAGGTAGCCGCCCTCGGTCTTCTTGGCGATGCCGGAGCCATCGAGCCAGTCGTTGCCGCCGGTGGACAGCAGCATCAGCTCCTCGGCCGCGATCTTGCCCAGCGGCTTTTCGACAGCTGCCGGGTCGCTGCGCCAGCGCCGCACCATGGCGGCCAGCGGATGGGTGTGCATGGCCAGCGCCAGCGCCGTGCCGCTGCACTGGCGGGCCAGGAAGCGCAGCATCTCGGTCAGCTCGCGATAGCTGGCGCCGCCACCATTCAGCTCGACGGGGATGCCGGCGGAAAAGATGCGGTTGGCCTTCAGCAGGGCGAAGGTCTCGGGCGAGAAGCGGTCGGCGGCATCGTTGGCGGCGGCCTGGCCGGCGATCCGCGGCGCCAGACTCTGCACCCGCTCGGCCAGCGGCAGGCTATCGGGTGTCTTGATGGTGGTCTGTAGGGTCATGGTCAGGGGCCTCCGTCCCTTGGTTTGCTTCATCGGTGAAACGCGGAGGCGGGTTATGCGGGGCAGGGCCGGGCGGAGATAGTGCAAAAATAGAACTTGGCGGGTCGCCACCACCCGCGATATTCATCGCCCCATGGATACCAGTTACGGAATCTTCTGCCCCGTGGCGAAGGCTGCCGAGGTTGTGGCCGGTCGCTGGACCCCTTTAATACTCAGTGAACTGATGAAAGGTAGCGAGCGGTTCGGCGATATCCAGAACGGCGTGCCGCTGATGTCGCGCAGCCTGCTGGCGCGCCGGCTGAAAGAGATGGAATTCGCCGGCCTGATCCTGCGTGTGCCGGTGGGCAAGGGCCATGTCTATCGCCTGACCGAAAGCGGCAATGCGCTGCGGCCGCTGATCAACCAGCTGGCCGAATGGGGCAGCGAATGGCGCCTGCCATATCTGAACGAGCGCGAGCGCAATGTCAGCTACCTGATGTGGTCGCTGCGCGGCTTCCTGCTCGGCCGCACCGAGCTGCCGGCCAAGGCGGTGCTGCAGTTCAATTTCCGCAATGTGCCCAAGCGCGATCACAAGCTGCGCAGCTGGTGGCTGATCAAGCGCGATGCCGAGATCGACCTCTGCTACACCGATATGGGCTTTGAGTCCGATGTGATGATCGATGCCGATCTCGACACGCTCACCCGCGTGGCGATCGGCCTGGCCAGCCTGCAGAAGGCGCGCAGCACCGGCGATGTCAGTTTCACCGGCAATGCCAAGCTGTTTGCCCGTTTCGTTGCCGCGCTCGATCTGGTCGAGCCGCCGAAGCTGCGGCTGATGCGCGTGCCATCCGAGCCGCCGGTGAGCCAGACGGTGCTGCCGCCACATGCCGAGGCGCCGGCGCAAATCAGAACGAAGAGCCGGGCTGCTTAAGGAATTCGATTTCTTCCGGTGAACTCTCGCGCCCCAGCGCCGCGTTGCGATGGGGGAAGCGGCCGAAGCGGGCGATGATCGCGCGATGCTTGTCGGCCCAGCCGGCCAGATCGAGGCCCGGCATCACCTTGTCCAGCGCCGAGAACAGCAGATGCGCCAGATCCTGGTCGTGCATCTGTTCGCTGTGTTCGAACGGCAGGTAGAAGAACATCCGCATCACCGGCGGCAGCGCGATATCGAAGCCGCGATCCACCGCCTGCCGCGCAATGGCGAGGGCGCGCGCATCGCCGGCAAAGGCCTTGGCCTCGCCGCGGAACAGGTTGCGCGGGAACTGATCGAGCAGGATCAGCAGCGCCAGCGCGCCTTCCGCCGTCTCCGCCCAGTCGGCATAGCCTTCCGCCAGCGCCGAGTCCACCGCGGCAGCGAAGCGCTGGCGAATCGCTTCGTCAAAGGCCGCGTCTTTCTCGAACCAGGCTTTGCGGTTGGTCAGTGGCACGCCGGGCCGGCGGTCGAACCAGAAATCCAGCACGCTGTCTTGCGATACGGGGGCTTGCGATACGGGGGCTTGCGTCACGAGTCCAGATTCTCCCAATGCCAATAGCCGATCACATGGCGCGGCTGGCCTGATTCATCAAGCAGGGGGGCGAGAATGCGCTGGAACGTGATGAATTCCCGGTTCTGTTTCAGCGACGACCGCCGCGCGAAGCCGGGCTGGCCGCTGAGCAGGATGGCGCGGTATTCCCGCTCGAAGGCCAGAACCTGCTCGGGCGTATACAGGTCGTCGAAGCAGCGGCCGCTGTAGTCGCGGCCGGTGGCGCGGCGATGGCCGGTGCCGAGCAGGCGGAAACGCAGGTTGAGCCGGGCACCGGAGGCAAGGTCACCATCGGGTTGCGCCTCGACCAGGCCGATATGGGGCAGCAGATGGTGCGGAATCCGCAGCGGATCGACCGCGGCCTTGGGCGGCACACCGCAGGCTGCCGGCGGCAGGGCGCGCCAGTAGGCTATAAAATCCACCAGGGCCGGCTGCAGCACCGCTGGCCAGGTCCGGTCATTGATTGTCTCGGGCGTATGCGACATCGCCCCTCCCTTGCCGCCAGACTAGGCCGGCAGCAGCGGAATGCCCAGACGTCAAAAAAAGTGTGGGCCTGTTAATACCGGGGTGGCATCTGCTAGCCTGTCAAAAAACGGGAATGGAAACGGATATGAACCAGATTGATCTCAAGGGCAAAAGCGGCGTCGTCACCGGTGGTGCGCAGGGCATCGGCCGGGCGGTGACCGAACGGTTTCTGCGCTCGGGCGCGGCGGTGGCGATCTGGGATCGCGATACCGCGCTGGCCGGCCGCGTCGCCGCCGAACTGTCGGCACTGGGCAAGGTGATCGCGGTGAATGCCGATGTGACATCCTGGGACAGCATCGCGGCGGCGGCGAAGGAGACCGCGGCCCAGCTCGGCGGCATCGATCTGCTGGTCAACAATGCCGGCATCGCCGGGCCGAATGCGCCGGTTGATGCCTACCCCCTGGACGCCTGGCAGCAGGTGATCGATATCGATCTCACCGGCGTGTTCCATTGCTGCCGCGCCGTGGTGCCGCTGATGAAGGCGAAAGGCTACGGCCGTATCGTCAATGTCGCCTCGATTGCCGGAAAAGAGGGCAATCCCAATGCCAGCGCCTACAGCGCCGCCAAGGCCGGCGTGATCGCCCTGACCAAGTCGCTGGGCAAGGAACTGGCCGGCATGGATATCGCGGTCAACTGCATCACCCCGGCAGCGGCGAAAACCGCCATCTTCGACCAGATGACGCAGACCCATATCGACTATATGCTGTCAAAGATTCCCCGCGCCCGGTTTGTGGCGGTGGACGAGATCGCTGCCATGGTGGCCTGGCTGGTATCGCCGGAGAATTCCTTCACCACCGGGGCGGTGTTCGATCTGAGCGGCGGCCGCGCCACCTATTGAGGCGGCGGTCGCGGTGGTGAGATATGGCCCGGCCGGTATGGCGGGCCATGTGGTGAGGAGCAGAATGCCCGAGAGTCGTGACGCCAAGTTTTCGATCGGTGATGTGGTCCGCCATCGCCTGTTTCCGTTTCGTGGCGTGATTTTCGACGTCGATCCGGTCTTCAACAACACCGAGGAATGGTGGGAGTCGATCCCGGCCGATCTGCGCCCGCGCAAGGACCAGCCGTTCTACCATCTGCTGGCCGAGAATGCGCAGAGCGCCTATGTTGCCTATGTGTCGGAGCAGAATCTGCTGCCCGATGCCGAGGCCGGCCCGGTGAACCATCCCGATATCAAGAAGTATTTCGCCGGCTTCCGCAGCGGCCGTTACCAGTGGCGCGCCGCGCCCAGGATGTAAGTCCGGCCTTAAAGGAGGACGCATGCATCGCCGTGATATCCTGAAAAGCCTGCTGGGCGGCACGACGGCTGCGCTGGCCGCATCGCTTGTCGCAGGGCCGGCCCTGGCCCAGATCACCGATCTGCTGACCGCGCCGAAGACGCTGATCGACCGTGCCATCGAGGCGCGCAAGGCCGGCGACATCGCCAAGGACAACGAGATCGTCCTCAAGGTGAACAAGGTGATGGCCGAGGTGAAATCGGTCAAGGCCTCGACCGAGATCTATGAGCAGCGCCTGCTGATCACCGGCCTGTTCGACGACAAGGCGACCTACGATCAGTTCGAGAAGGGCGTACGTGCCGTCGCCGGGGTGAAGAAGCTCTACTGGCATGTGGTCTTCCTGTCGGCCGCCGACCAGGAGAAGCGCAAGGCCGAGATGCTGAACTGGGCCGATGTCACCGTGCTGGAAAGCAAGGGCAAGGCGCGGCTGATCGGCACGCGCGGCGTGGCGGATGTGAATTTCCGCCTCTGCGCCGATGCCTTTGGCACCGTCTATCTGCTGGGCCGGGCACGCTCGAAGGACGAGATGAACAAGGCGCTGGCGCGCGCCAAGGACGGCGAGGGCGTGCGCAAGGTGGTCAACTACGTCGAGGTACGCGCCTGATCGCGGCGCCTCGCGTTACAGCAGCCGGCCGATCAGCGACACCACGGCCGGGATATTCAGCCCGATCAGAATGATGCCAACGGCGCCGGCGATGAGGCGTCCAGGCAGTTTGTTGACCAGGAAAGCCGCGATGGGCGCGGCCAGCAGGGCGCCTGCCATGATGGCCAGGGCCGTGCTGCCAATGGTGGTCAGCGTCGCAGCGCCGAGCCAGAAGGAAAACACCGCCGCCTGCACCGCAGCCACCACCGGTTCGGCCGCATTGGTCGAACCCACCACCAGCCTGGGCTCGCGGCCCTGCAGCAGCAGGCTTGAGGTGACGATGGGGCCCCAGCCGCCGCCGAAGGAATCAAACAGGCCGCCCAGGAAGCCGACAATGCCGGGCCGTCCTTTCGGTGCCGCATCGATGGCAAGATTCTGCCGCCAGCGCAGCGCGCGCAGGATCACCACGATGCCCATCAGGCCAAGATAGAGAGCGGCCAGGGGGCGAATGACATGGATCGGCAGCAAAGCGATGACGCTGGCGCCGATAATGCCGCCGACAATACCGGGCAGGATCAGGCGACGGCAGACCAGCCAGTCGATATTGCCGAATTTCCAGTGCGACAGGCCGGACGCGATACCGGTTGGAATCTTGGTGACATGGACCGCTGCGCTGGCCACGGCCGGCGGCATGCCGGTTGCGATCAGCACGCTGCTGGCGATCACGCCATAGCCCATGCCGATGGCGCCATCGATCAGCTGCGCAGCGAAGCCGACACCGACAAACAAGACCAGATCGAAATCCAAACGCCGCCTCCTGATTGCGGTAACGCCTGCACCGGAGAAACGTTACGCCGCAAAACTCTGCAAGGCGTAGTCTACCAGACTCTGTGTCGCGGCTGACAGGGGCATGCTGGCCGTATCGATGGTCACGGCGGCTTCGGTCGGCGCCTCATAAGGTGCCGAGATGCCGGTAAACTGGGCAATCTCTCCGGCCCGTGCCCGCTTATACAAGCCCTTGGGGTCGCGCGATTCGCAAACCGCAAGATCGGCATGGACATGGATTTCATGGAAACCCGCGCCGATGATCGTGCGCGCTAGGCTGCGCTGCTGGCGCAGTGGGCTGATCGCCGAGACCAGCACGATCATGCCATTGTCGGCCATCACGCGGGCCACTTCGGCCAGCCGGCGGATATTCTCCGCGCGGTCGGCATCGCTGAAACCCAGATCGCGGTTCAGGCCATGGCGCAGGTTGTCGCCATCCAGCACGGCGACCTGCTGGCCGCGCGCAAACAGCGCGCGCTGCGCCGCCATTGCCAGGGTCGACTTGCCGGCACCGGACAGGCCGGTGAGCCACAGCACGCCGCCGCGATGGCCGTTCTGCTGGCGGCGCTCATCGGCGGTGACGCTGGAATCGACGGCAACGATATCGTTGGCCGCGATTCGCGCCTGCTCGGCTGCCTCGATCACCAGGCCGCCGGCGATCTGCGGTCCGCGGATCAGTACGCCGCGCCCGGTGCGGGCATGGTTTTCATAGAGATCAACGGCCAGCGGCTTGCGGCTGCGCAGGATCACGCGCGCCACGCCGTTGCGTTCGATCTGGGTGGCATCGGTGGTGCCCAGGCTTTCGACATCCAGCACCTCGGTGATGGCTTCGACCTCGACCTCGCGTTCGGCGGTGCCGAGCTTCAGCGTCACTTTGTCGCCGGGCTTCAGCGCCTCGCGGTCGAGCCAGAACAGCCGCGCGGTCAGGCGGGTGGCTTCCCTGGGGCGCTGGTCCGGGGTGCTGGCCAGGGCGCCGCGCTCGACGAAGACATCCTCGTCCAGGGTAAACGCCACGCTTTCACCGGCGACGGCTTCGCTGCGCGGTGCATGCCAAGAAGAGCCATTGGCGGCCGATCCGCTCCAGGCTTCCAGCGTTGCCACCGTGGCCTCGCGGCCGCCCGGCGCGAACCGGATGCGCTCGCCCACCTTGATGCGTCCGCTTTCGACACGGCCGACAATCACGCGGCGATCATCCAGGCGATACAGATCCTGCACTGGCAGGCGCAGCGGCTGCTCCACCGGATGCGCGCGCGGGGCAAAGGCATCCAGGGCACCGATCAGGGTGGGGCCCTGGTACCAGGCGGTGTTCAGGCTGCGGCTGGCGATGTTGTCGCCCTGGCGCGCCGACAGCGGCACGATGGCCTGCACCTCGATGCCGATATCGGCGAGATAGTTGCGTACCGCATCGGCCACGGCCTGGAATTTCACCGGGTCATGGTCGATCAGGTCGATCTTGTTGACGGCAACGGCGACCTGGCGGATGCCGAGCAGGTGCAGCAGGTAGGCATGGCGGCGGGTCTGTTCGGCCAGGCCTTGCGCCGCATCCACCACCAGGATGGCGGCATCGGCCTGGGCCGCGCCGGTCACCATGTTCTTGAGGAATTCCTTGTGGCCGGGTGCGTCGATGATGACATAGCGGCGACGCTGGGT
>NZ_CALRUC010000055.1:0-27858 GCF_943371255.1 Ferrovibrio terrae
TGTGCGATGCGGGTTTCCTCGTTGCGCAGGCGTTCGGCCTCGATCTGTGTCTGCAGCCTGTCGCCCGCAATGCCGTTCTCTTTCAACACGCTGACGGCGCGGGCGATATCGCCGATTTCATCGCCGCGATCGCCGCCAATGACCTCCGCCTGCCAATCCCGTTGCGCGAGACGGCCCAGCGCGGCGGTCAATTGTCCCAGCGGCTGGCTGATGCCACGGATCATGATCCAGCCCAGGCCGGCCAGCAGCAGAACCACCACGCCGATGATGCTGCCGTTGGCGATCAGCTGCTGTTTGAAGATGGTGTTGACGTCATCGATGTAGATGCCGGTGCCGACGATCCAGCCCCAGGGTGCGAAGCCCTTCACATAGGAAATCTTCGGCACCGGATCCTGCAGGCCGGGTTTCGGCCACAGGTAATCGACAAAACCACTGCCGTTCTTTTTCACCACATTGACAAATTCAACGAACAGCCGCTTGCCGTTGGGATCCTTGTTCTCGCTGAGATCCTTGCCAACCAATTGCTTGGCGAAAGGATGCATCACCATCACCGGGCCCATGTCGTTGACCCAGAAATATTCCTTTTCGTCGTAGCGCAGCGCTTCCAGATCGGCCAGCGCCAGTCGCTTGGCATCGGCCTCGCTCAGCTCGCCGGCCTGGGCGCGGGCGTGGTATCGCACCATCAGGCTATGCGCCACCTCGGCCAGGTTGCGTGTCTTGATCATGCGGTCGTCGATCAGGCTGCTGTGCAACCGATAGAGGCCGAGCGCACCCACCAGGATGAGGCCGATGACAGCTATAATCAGGATGGACCACAGACGTGGCGCCAGACGCAGGTTTTTCATTCCGGTCCCCCAAATTGTCCCCAGTCGAAACGACTTGGCTGTATTTCAACTGAAACGCGGGGTTTCGTATATCCTTCAGTAGTATAGTATTTAAAAGTAAACAAATCACGGTTGCATTGATTTTGGGCAGACGGCCATTCGATATGCATCATTTGCCCCGCCAATAATCAGCGCCGCGGCTTTCCGCGGCCCGCAGGGATTGCTATCACCGGCGCCCCAGATAAGGACCGTCATGGCGCCGCCGCTTCTCACCCTTGCCGATATCCATCTCACCTTTGGCGGCACCCCGCTGCTGGAGGGTGCCGCGCTCAGCGTGATGCCGGGCGACCGGCTGTGCCTGGTCGGCCGCAACGGCTCGGGCAAGTCGACCCTGCTGAAGGTCGCCGCCGGTTCGGTGCAGGCCGACAAGGGCGAACGCATCGTGCAGTCGGGCGTCACCATGCGCTATCTGCCGCAGGAGCCCGATCTCTCGGGTTTCGAGGATGTGCTGTCCTATGTGCTGGCGGGGCTGGGCCCCAGCGACGATCCGTATCGCGCCGCGGCCCTGCTCGGCGCACTGGGCCTGACCGGCACCGAACATCCCTCGCAGCTTTCGGGTGGCGAGGCACGGCGCGCGGCGCTGGCGCGTGTGATCGCACCCGAGCCCGATATCCTGCTGCTGGACGAGCCGACCAACCATCTCGACCTGCCGGCCATCGAATGGCTGGAAAGCGAGTTGCAGCGCCTGCGCTCGGCGCTCGTCCTCATCAGCCATGACCGCAGGTTTTTGAGCAACCTCACGCGCGCCACCATCTGGCTCGACCGCAGCGCCACGCGGCGCCTGGAACAGGGCTTCGGTGCGTTTGAAGACTGGCGTGATGCGCTGCTCGAACAGGAAGAAACCGAACGCCACAAGCTCGACCGCAAGATCGTTGCCGAACTCGACTGGGTGCGCCATGGCGTGTCGGGCCGGCGCAAGCGCAACATGGGCCGCATGCGCGCGCTGTCTGACCTCAAGACCGAGCGCCGCGACCAGCGCAAGGTGGCTGGCAATGTCACGCTGAATGTGTCGGAAGCCGAGACCTCGTCGAAGCTGATCGCCGAAGCCAAAGAGATTTCGAAATCCTGGGGCGATCTGACCGTCCTGCGCGAGGTCAGCATCAAGGTGCAGCGCGGCGACCGGCTCGGCATCGTCGGTGCCAATGGCGCCGGCAAGACCACGCTGCTGAATATCCTCACCGGCAAGCTGCAGCCGGATTCCGGCAGCATCCGGCTCGGCGAGAATATCGCCTTGGTGCAGCTGGATCAGAAGCGCGAGGCGCTCGATCCGGAAATGACGCTGCAATATGCGATGTCTGGTGGCAGCGACAAGGTGACGCTGAACGGCCAGCCGCGCCATGTCATGAGCTACATGAAGGATTTCCTGTTCACGCCGGAACAGGCGCGCACGCCGCTGAAGGTCTTGTCGGGCGGCGAACGCGGCCGGCTGATGCTGGCGCGCGCCCTGGCGAAGCCCTCCAACGTGCTGGTGCTCGACGAGCCGACCAACGATCTCGATCTCGAAACGCTCGATCTGCTGCAGGAAATGCTGGCCGATTATCCCGGCACGGTGCTGCTGGTCAGCCATGACCGCGATTTCCTCGACCGCGTCTGCACGTCTGTCTTGGCCTCCGAGGGCGATGGCCGCTGGATCGCCTATGCCGGCGGCTACAGCGATATGGTGGCGCAGCGCGGCATCGGCGTGCAGGCCCGCGCAGCTGCGGCCAAGGCGGCCAGAGCGGAAACCGACAAGGGCGAGGCGGCGCCACGTGCGGCATCGAAGCGCAAGCTCAGCTTCAAGGAAAAGCATGCGCTGGAAACCCTGCCCAAGACGATCGCCAACCTGCAGGCCGAGATCGCCAAGCAGCAGCGCATTCTCGACGACCCCAAGCTGTTTTCACGTGATCAGACGAAATTCCAGGCCGCTACCAAAGCCCTGGAGCAGGCGACGGCCGATCTGGCCAAGGCCGAAGACCAGTGGCTGGAGCTGGAAATGCTGCGCGAGGAAATCGAGGGCTGAGCCCTATTGCTTATTGCACCGGCCGTGGCTCCTGGCGCTCGGCGGGCACCAGCGGCGGCACGCCGTAGCCGATATCGATAAAGCGCATGCCGTCGCCCTCGACATAAGAATCCGGATCGAGCGGCTGTTTGCGGTTCGCGGTATCGGCCAGGCCGGTGGCGCAGCACAAGATCAGGCTGGGTTCGGCGGCGCCATCCTCATAGAGCGGCGCGCCGGTGAATTCGACCGGCAGCACGGCGCCATCGGGGAAGCGCAGCCAGTAATAGATCAGCACGCCGCAGGGCTGGGCGGCCTGGGCGATGGTGAGATGCGCGCGCCAGTGGCGGTTGTCCTTCGAGGTCAGGTCGAGATAGTTCATCCCGGTCAGGTCGAAGCCCATCTTCTCGATGATGGTGCGGCCGACATTCTCCATGCGGATCTCGTCGGCGCTGCGGATATTGAGCAGCAGGCAGCTGTGGGCCAGGGCGCCAAGATCGCCGAGCGACAGGTCGCTGCGCTGCGGCAGGCGGCGTTCGCCGCGCCAGCGCTGCCAGATGGCAAAAAACTGCCGCGCCTGCTGCGACAGCGGCGTTGGCAGTGTATCGAGAAAATCCTCAGACCCCATGGGAGGGATTTAAGCATTGTTGCCGCGGCGACGCCAGCCGACAGAATCACGCGATGCCGTCCGGGTGGGCCAAAACGGCAGCGGCCGGGATGTTGCCATCCCGGCCGCCTCACGCGTCGCTGAAGGATGCCGCGCTTACTTCTTCACGGCTTTGACGAATTTGTCGTTGAAGGTCTTGTTGAGGTCGAGATTGGCCTTGGCCAGGCCCTCGTCGAACTGCGCCAGCATGTTGTAGGCGCTCTTCATGCCATCGGCGCTGATCAGGCCGGTGCGTGAATAGGTCTCCATCGAGTTCTTCACTGCCGTAAGATAGAGCGGCTTGTCGCCAAGATAATAGGCCTCCGGCACGGTGGCGGCGACATCCTCGGGCTTGGCGGTGGCGAGCCAGACCAGCGCCTTGTGGAAGGCGTTGACCAGCGCCTGCGTGGTCTGCGGGTTCTTTTCGATGAACTCGTTCTTCAGATACAGCACGGCGGCCGGGTTGGAGCCGCCGAAGATCGCCTTGGTGCCGGCTTCGGTGCGGCTGTCGGCCATCACCACCACGGTCTTGTCGAGTTCCAGCTTGGAGATCACCGGGTCGAGGTTGGAGATCGCATCGATCTCGCCCTTCTGCATCGCCGCCACCGCACCGGCGCCGGCGCCGACGCCGCTGAAGGCGGAATCCTTGTAGTTGCCGCCGGCCTTGGCGATCAGGTAGTTGACGAAGAAGTTGGTCGACGAGCCCGGCGCGGTGACGCCGATCTTCATGCCCTTGAGGTCGGCCGGCGTCTTGATCTTGCCGGCCAGCTCTTTCTTCACCGCCAGCACGATGCCGGGGAAGCGGCCCAGCTCGATCACGGCGCGGATATCCTGGCCCTTCTCCTGCATGCGGATGGTGTGCTCATAGGCACCGGTCACCGCATCGACGCTGCCGCCGACCAGCGCCTGCAGCGACTTGGCGCCGCCGCCGAAGTCGTTGATGGTGACATCGAGGCCCTCGGCTTTGAAATAGCCCTTCTGCTCGGCGATGGTGAGCGGCAGGTAATACAGCAACGGCTTGCCGCCGACGCCGAGTTCCAGCTTGGCCTTCTCCGGCGCCGCCTGCGCCGTGCCCATCATCATGCCGAGTGCCGTCAGCGCGGCCAGTGCAATTCTGATCTTCATGGTGGTTTCCTCTCCTTGTGGTGGTTCAGGCGGTCTTCGCCGCCGTGTCGGGCCGCCAGACCAGCAGCCGGTTTTCGATGAAGGTGACGCAGGTGTCGATGACGATGACAAAGAGGGCGAGGATCAGCATGCCGGAAAACACGCCGGTCACATCGAACACGCTTTCGGCCTCATGGATCTTGTAGCCCAGGCCCGCCGCCGAGCCGAGATACTCGCCGACCACCGAGCCGACCAGCGCGAAGCCGACACTGGTGTGCAGGGATGAGAACATCCAGGTCAGCGCGGCGGGCCAGTAGACATGGCGCAGCAGCTGGCGCTCGTTCATGCCCAGCATGCGCGCATTGGCCAGCACGGTGGGGCTGACTTCCTTGACGCCCTGGTAGACGTTGAAGAAGACGATGAAGAACACCAGCGTGAAGCCCAGCGCCACCTTCGACCAGATGCCCAGGCCGAACCACAGCGCGAAGATCGGCGCCAGCACCACGCGCGGCAGCGCATTGGCGGCCTTCACATAGGGGTCGAATACGGCGGCCAGCAGCTCGCGGCGGGCAAAGGCAAAGCCGACGACAATGCCGCCGGCAGCGCCGATGATGAAGGCCAGCACGGTTTCCAGCAGCGTGATGCCGAGATGGCGCCAGATCTCGCCGGAATAGAAATCCTTCCAGGTGCGCGCCAGCACATCCAGCGGCGTGGAGAAGAAGAAGGGCGCAAACAGCGGCTTGCCGTTGAAGACCGGCACGGTGGTGAGCAGATGCCAGATCAGCAGGAAGGCAAAGCCGACCAGCGCCTGCAGCAGGATCAGGGTGACGCGGTTCATTGTTCGGCTTCCCCGCCCTGGGCATAGGTCTTCTGCACCTCGACGCGCAGGCAGGCCCAGATGGCCTTGTGGATCGCATGGAAGGCGGCTTCGGTGCGGATTTCGGCGATGTCGCGCGGACGCGGCAGCGTGATCGGGAAATCGCCGACGATCTTTGCCGCCGGCCCGGCCGACATCACCACCACGCGGTCGGCCAGCGCGATGGCTTCCTCCAGATCGTGGGTGACGAACAGCACGGCCTTGCGGTTCGCCGCCCACAGGTCGAGCAGAAGGTTGCCCATGATCTGCCGTGTCTGCGCATCCAGCGGGCCGAAGGGTTCGTCCATCAGCAGGATCTGCGGATCGCGGATCAGCATCTGCGCCAGGGCGACGCGCTTGCGCTGGCCGCCGGACAGCATATGCGGATAGCGCTGCGCGAAGCTTTTCAGGCCGACACGGCCAAGCCAGGTCTGCGCGCGCTGCAAGGCCTCGCCGCGCGGCACGCCCTGCGGCTCCAGCGCCACGGCGACATTGTCGATCGCGGTCTTCCACGGCATCAGCGCATCGGCCTGGAACAGGTAGCCGGCTTTGCCATTCAGGCCGCCGAGCGCATCGCCGAAAATGCTCACGCTGCCGGCCGAGGGTTTCAGCAGCCCGGCGGCGGCATTCAGCAGGGTGGACTTGCCGCAGCCGGTGGGGCCGACGATGGCAACGAATTCGCCCGCCGCCACGCCCAGGTCGATGCTGCTGACCGCGCAATGGGTCTCGCCGGTTTTCAGCGCGAAGGTGATGGCAAGATCGCGCAGCGCCACGGCGGCGGGCGGTGCCGATACGGCCGGGGCGGCCACAAAGGATGAGGCTGTACTGACGGCGCCCTGGGACAAGGCCGGTTTCCTCCCGCGGAAAAACATGCGCCGCGTTCTCAACCCTGCGCGGCGCTTATGCGCACCCTACAAAGCCGGGCAGGGCCAGGTAAAGCACCGCGCCCGGACATTCCCGCACAGGCTTCAGTCAGGTTCGTTGCGGTTCGCTGGGGTTCGTTGCGGTTCGTTGCGGTTCGTTGCGGTTCGTTGGGGTCCGTTGAGGTTCGTTCAGGCTCGTTGGGGTTCGTTCGGGTTCGCAGCATTTCACATGAATACATATGTACTCATCAGAGATAGCGAACATTATAGCAACAAATCGGCCAAACCGCCAGTTTTCATCGCTATGCTTGACGCTATGACCTGCGACGTATACATAACTTAAAGGTTATGTATCAGGAGGGCCCGCCATGCCCGCTGCCGCCACCCAGACTGCCGCCACCCGCCCCGATCCCTTGAGCATCACATTTGCCGCGCTGGCCGATCCCACGCGGCGCGCAATCCTGGCGCGGCTGAGCAGCGGCGAAGCCTCGGTGGGCGAACTGGCCGCGCCCTTTGCGATGAGCCAGCCGGCGATCTCGAAACATCTGAAGGTGCTGGAACGCGCCGGGCTGATCACCCGCGGGCGCGAGGCGCAGTGGCGGCCGTGCAAGCTCGACGCCACGCCGCTGCAGCAGGCCAATGAATGGCTTGAACGCTATGCCGCCTTCTGGTCGGGCAGCCTCGACCGGCTCGCCGCCTTTGTCGAAGAGAAAAAATGACTGCGCCGGCGCCGGTCGCGCCGAGTCTGACGCTGAAGCGCCGCATCAAGGCGCCGCCGGAAAAGGTCTTCGCCGCCTGGACGCAGCCGCAGCTGATGCGGCAATGGTTCGCGCCCGCGCATGCCGCCACGCTCGAGGTTGACTGCGATCTGCGCATCGGCGGGCGCTATCGCGTGCTGATGCACGTCGAGGATGATGGCCGCGACCATGAGGCCAGCGGTGTGTATCGCGAGATCGTGCCGCATGAACGGCTGGTCTTTACCTGGACCTGGCTGAACCGCCCGGAAGAGGGCGAGACGCTGGTGACGCTGCATTTCAGGCCCGATGACGGGCATACGCTGTTCACGCTGACGCATGAGCGGTTTGCCAGCGAGCAACTGCGCGACGAACACAGCAATGGCTGGAGCGGCGCGCTGGACAAGCTGGTGCAGGTCTCCGAGGCCTAGCCCTCACACCGCCCGCAGCAGCACCTGACCCGCGCCGGCACTGAGCCGGATCGCGCCCTCGCTCAGCCGCACGCGTTCCATCGCATTGTCGACCAGACGGTCGTCGATGCTGGTTTCGCCGCGCGCGATCAGGGTGCGGGCGGCATCGCGGTTGACCGCGAGGCCGGCCAGCACCAGCAGCTCGGCCAGCGACACGCCTTCGGACAGATGCGATCTCTGCAGCGCGATCTGCGGGATTTCAGAAAGTTCGGCTTTAGAAAGAGTGGATTGGGTCGTCATGATGGTCTCCGTTGATGGCCAGGCTGTGTGAAGCCGGAAGGCCGGAGACCTTTTGTGAACCTGCAAGCCGCCGACCTGGCGGCTGCAATGGTTCAGACAATAACCAGCGCGCCGCCCGTATGAGGGGTGGTAAACCAATAATAAGAGGTGGCCGCGTGGGTCATGGCCGGTACTCTAGGCCGGCCGCGCCGCGATCGTCAACGGCGTATCGGTGCGGGCGGGCAATTCCGTGATCGCGGCTACGGTGCTGGCCCTCGCGGTCGGCCGCGCTATCTTGGCGGCATGACGCCCGATCCCCGCCGGCATGCCCCGGCCACCCTGCGCAACCGCGAGGCCATCCTCGCCGTCCTCAAAGATGTTCTGGCGCCCCAGATGGCGCAGGGCGGCCTGCTGCTGGAAATCGCCAGCGGCAGCGGCGAGCATGCCGCCTTCATGGCACCGCAGCTGGCGCCGCTGCGCTGGCAGCCGAGCGATTACGAGGCCGAGGCGCTGCCCTCCATCGATGCCCATGCGCGCGATAGCGGTGCAGTCACGATCCGTCCTGCCCTGCAGCTGGATGTGACGGCCGCGGCCTGGCCGCTGGCCGCCTGTGACGCGCTGCTCTGCTGCAACATGATCCATATCGCGCCCTGGGCCGCGGCCGAGGGGCTGTTTGCCGGCGCTGCCGCGATCATGTCCGGTGATGCGCCGCTGATCCTGTACGGCCCGTTCCGCCGCGATGGTGTGCATACCGCGCCGTCCAATGCCGATTTCGATGCCGGGCTGCAGCAACGCGATCCGCGCTGGGGCGTGCGCTGCCTCGACAGCGAGGTGACGCCGCTGGCGCAGGCGCATGGTTTTGTGCAGGATCGCATCATCGCCATGCCGGCCAACAACCTGATCGTGCTCTTCCGCAAACCCTGACAAGGCCAAGACGCTGACATGGACAGCATAACCCAGATTCTGTTCGGCGGCGTGGTGGCGGCGGCCGGCTTCCGCAGCCGCCTCGGCCGTCGCGCGGTGATCGCCGGCGGTGCGATTGCCACCTTGCCCGATCTCGATGTGCTGGCCGATCTGGTCGGCGAGCCGTCGGTGATCGATATCTGGCTGCATCATCGCAGCATCACGCATTCCTTTCCGGTCACGCTGGTGGCCGGCGCTGCAATCGGCGCGGCGATCTGGGCTTTTGAAAAATCCAGGCGCCGCCCGCCACGGGATGCACAGCCAGAGACGCGCCGCACGGCATGGATGTGGCTTGGCGCGCTCAGTGCCGTCACGCATCCGCTGCTCGACCTGTTCACCAGTTATGGCACGCAGCTGCTGGCGCCGTTCAGCAGCGCGCGCTTTGCCATCAACGCGATGCCGATCATCGATCCGGTCTATTCGCTGCCGCTGCTGGCGGTGTTTCTGTTTGCCCTGCTGACGCGCCAGCAGGTGAACCTGGCGCAGCGCGCGGCGCAGCTGGTGCTGGTCTATATCGGGCTCTACACCACGGTGGCCTGGGGTGTCGGCCGCCATATGGAGGATCGCGCGCGCGAGGAGCTGCGGGCGATCAACCCGGTGGCCGCAGCCGCGGCGCGCGTCGATGCCTATCCGGTGATCTTCCAGATTTTCTGGCGCCGCATCGTCGCCGATCTGCCCGATGAAATCCTGATCGGCTTCGCCTCACCGTTTCGCGCGGCGCCGATTGAATGGCAGCGCACGCCGCGCCCCGATACCGTGCCGGTGCTCTCGGCCATCCAGGCCACGCATGAGGCACGCGTGTTCCGCTGGTTCGCCGATGGCCGCCTGCACTGGCGTCTGCAGCCCGATGCGATGCCGCAGAATGCCGGCGGCTACATCGTCGAAGCGCGCGACTATCGCTATGGCCTGCCGGGCGACAGCATCCTGGGTTTCTGGGGCCTGCGCTTCCGCACCGATGCGCAGGGCCGCATGCTGGAGCCGCCGCAGCCGCTGGCCGAGCGGCCGCCGTTCAGCCGCGCCGGCCTGGCTGAATTGCGCGACGGCATGCTGGGGCGCTGACCGCGGTCAGCGGCTTGGAATGCCGCTGTATTCAGTACTGCTCAAATAAACGCAAAGAACACGGTAAATATTCACAAATATAAAGCCAGCGATTGCAGCGGCTTATCAAGTAAAAGCCAAGCGCAGCCATAATAATAAGCTATTGAATTATTTATATTTCTCGCTAATTCGCCAGTAAAGCCTATAGTCACGCCCTGGCACATTCCTGCCAATAGAAAGCGTGACGTCGATGACCCAGACCCAGACTCCGCAGACTGCCGTGAAGCCGAACGCCCTGGCCGCCCTCGACAAGAAGGTTGCCGACGGGATCGCCGCAGAAAAGGCCGGCCCGCAGACGCAGCCCGAGATGCAGGCCCCCGCCGCCGCCCAGATGGGCGCCGCGCCGGCCAATGACGTGGCCAAGGTGCAGATCCAGCAGGGCGATGCCGCTGCTGTTGCTGCCCCGGCTGCCGTGACCAAGTCCTAACAGGCGCAGGATGCGTGATGCCGGTCCGGTAACACGCATCCGCCCGGTTCTGTCCTCGCCGGTCTGTCCGCAGACCGACAGCGGCAGGACCGGCGATCTGCCGCAGTGGCATTTCGCCAGCCCTGGCGCGGCCTGAACGCGATGCAGCCCATGCCGCATCGCAGTTTCGCCAGCCAGGCATCCGTATTCAGACATCGCGTTTCGGGCCCCGCCTTGCCGCCGGCGCCTGTGCTTTCCTCATCCCGCCGCATCCGGCTTGCGGTGCAGGAGTCCATCATGTCTTCCACACACAATCTCAAGACCACCTGGCAGGATCGCCTGGCCGCGCAATGGACCACGATCAAACCGCTCGCCCTCATGCTGGCGCTCGGCCTGGTCGCCGGCCCGCTGATTTCCAACTATGTCGGCTGGCAGGTGACGCGCGGCAGTGCCGACCGCCAGAGCACGGCCAGTGCGGTCGACCAGCAGGCGATGATCTGCTCGGCGCTGGCGAAGGTTGAAAACGGCAATCCCGGTGCGCTCGACTGGTCGGCGCGGCGCGAACTGGCCGAGAAGCATGCGATCATGCCGGGCCGCACCGTCGCAGACAGCGGCGTGGTGAATGCCTGTATCGGCAAGCTATCGGCGACCTGAGCGCAGATCCTCGCATAAATTCGCCGGATATCGCTGTTTCCGGGGGGATTCTACAGCGATATCCGGGCCGAATTCCCACCCTTTTGGGGGCGAAAGGGTGTATGCTGCCGGCTTAACAGGCCGGCTCAGGCCCGCCCGGTTCCGATGGTTCCGGCGGACCACAGCGCAGCAACAGGAGCCACCCCATGACAGCCCGCAGGATTCAAGCCGAGATCGATCGGCAGCGTGCGCAATTGCGCCAGGACGTGACCTTGCAGCGCCAGCAGGCCGCTGCCGATGCGGTGCGCGAGATCGAAGACGAACGCGATGCGGTGACCGCCAAGGTGATGCAGCTGCGTCAGCTGCGGCTGACCCGTGAAGCCGGTCGTGCAGCACGCGCAGCGCAGGCCGCAGCACCGGTGGCAGCCGTCGCCGGCGACGGCGAATAACGCGCAGCGCCAGCGTAAGATCACTGCAAGATCACCACACACATCCCATGGCGTTGCAGCCCGACTTGCAATCCTGCAGCTGCAACGCCATATGAATCGACACCGCCAAGACCCGCGCGTCCCACGATCTGCAGATCCGGGCGCGCTTTGCGCAACCGGCCGCTCGCATCGCCACCGCTCGCATCGCCGGTCTGCCGTTTCTTTCCTGACGTCGCGCCACGATTGACGTCGCACCCGCCGACGCGTGCAACACAGCGCGCCCTATCCTCTGCGCTTTCGCCCGCACGGCGTGCCGGCACAGCATGACTGGAGATCACTGCCCATGACCTCGCGTACCATCACATCCGAAGACGCCCGCGCCCGCGCCGAGCAGCGCTTCCAGAAAGCCTCGCAGCGCGAGCGCGAGGCCGAGGCCGCACAGAAGGCCGATGCCGATCAGCGCAAGGCGGTGGCCGCCAAGGTCGATCGCCTGCGTGCGATGCGTCTGGCCAAGGAAGCCAGTGCGGCAACACCGCTGCAGGCCGAAGCCGATGCGCTGGCCAAGCAGCAGCGCGCCGATCTGCTCGGCCTCGTCAAGCCGGCACCGCGCACCAAGGCTGCCCCGCGCAAGCGCAAGTCCGCCGCCGAGGCGACCGAGGCCGAGAATGACCGCTATTCCGACGCGGACTGACCGTCACGCGGTTTGACCGGCGCGCATCCGGCTTTATGCACCGGATGGGCGGCAGTATCGGAATACCCTAAGCTCTAGCCGCGGCGGTGCGCTTCCCCTATAGTGCCGCCGCTATGCCAGACCGACCTAGCGCGGGCTTTTCGCCCCAAGCCGGCCGCCACACCGTACTGCGTGTCGCCGCTTTCATAACATTCCCATGTCAGCCCGCGCGGGGGACTCATGTCGCTCGCGCTTGAACTGCTGCTGATCGTGGCGCTCGTGCTGCTCAACGGCCTGCTGGCGATGTCGGAGCTTGCCGTGGTCTCGGCCCGCAAGGCGCGGCTGGAAGCCATCATCCGCAAGAAGAAGCGTGGCTGGCGCGGTGCGCGGATGGCGCTGCAGCTCGGCACCGAGCCGGGCCGCTTCCTCTCCGCCGTGCAGATCGGCATCACCCTGGTCGGCATTTTCGCCGGCGCCTATTCGGGCGCCACGCTGGCCGAACGGCTGGCCGCCTGGCTGATTGAAAACTTCGCCATCGATTCCACCATTGCCAGCCCGACGGCTTTTGCCGTGGTGGTCAGCTGCGTGACGTATCTGTCGCTGATCATCGGCGAGCTGGTGCCCAAGCAGCTGGCGCTGAAGAATCCCGAAGTGATCGCCGCCACCATGGCGCCGCTGCTGAACGCGCTGGCGCGTATCGCCGCGCCGCTGGTCTGGCTGCTCGATGTCTCCTCGCAGCTGGTGCTGCGCCTGCTCGGCGCCGGTGCCGGCAACAGCGATGCGGTGACCGAGGAAGAGATCCATCATCTGGTGGCGGAGGCCGAAAGTGCCGGCACCGTCGAGCCCGCCGAACGCCTGATGATCACCGCGGTGATGAAGCTGGGCGACCGCGCGGTGCGCAGCGTGATGACGCCGCGCCACGATCTCGACTGGCTCGACCTGACGCTGCCGCATGAAGAACAGATGCTGCGCCTGCGCGAGACCACGCATCTGTTGCTGCCGGCCGCGCGCGGCTCGATCGACGAACCGCTCGGCAGCGTCAGCGTGAAAGACGTGCTCAACCAGCTGCTCGACAGCGGCCGCGACGGCCTGATGCAGGCCGGCATCGGCAGCTTCGTGCGTCCGGTGCCGGCGCTGCATGAAAGCGCCGATCTTTTGAGCGCGCTGTCGCTGCTGCAGAAATCGCCGGCCGGCATGGCTTTCGTGGTCGATGAATTCGGCAGTCTCGAAGGCGTGGTGACGGCGAACGACATTCTCGAAAGCATCGCCGGCAATTTCGCTTTGCCCGATGGCGAAACGCTGCCCGGCGCGGTACAGCGCGAGGATGGCTCCTGGCTGCTCGATGGCCTGCTGGCGCGCGAGGAACTCGCCAGCCAGCTCGGCCTCACGCTGCCGGCGGAAGAAGACGACTATCACACCGTGGCCGGCTTCGTGCTGGCGCGCTTCGGCCGCCTGCCGGAAACCGGCGACTATGTCGAATGGCATGGCTGGCGTTTCGAGGTGGTCGACATGGATGGCCGCCGCATCGACAAGGTGCTGGCGCTGCCGCCGGTCGCGCCGCATGGCGCGCATGATTCGTAAGAGCTGAATCGCCGGTCGCTACGGGAAACTTGCAGCGACGCGCGACGTTATGATCCGCAAGCGGAGTGATATCCGCCGCCCGGTCGCGCGCTGCCTCTTATGGGGCTGCTCGAAAAAGGCACTTGTATGACAGGGGCTTATCGCGTCGGGAGGCTACCGCCCGACTGCTTTGGGCAAAAAAAGGGGCCGCATCGAAGATGCGGCCCAAGTCTAGGGAGGAAACGCCCGAGAAGGGCATGCAACAAACCGGAAGCTTGTTGCAACGCAAAAAGTATAGAAAGACCGTGTGCAGCGCAAGAGGAAAATGCGGCCAACTTGTCGCACCTTTAATATCAATGACTTGTGAAATTTTGTGATTCAGTCGCAGGGTTGTGAGAAAGATTGTTTGCCTACACTTCATTGTGCAGGCGCGAGAAGTTGAGAACTGTTGCGCCCGGAACACAGGCAGCCGATTCTCAGCCACATTATTAGGCAGCCATTTTATCCACAGATGCGCCCGGGATGATGGCGACTCGCCAGACCCGGCTCGGACTCAGTCCTTGCGGGTCAGCCAGGCGGCGATCCAGCCCGGCAGGGCCTCGGGCTTCAGCGGCGCCGAGACGAAATAGCCCTGCGCGACATCGCAGCCCTGCTCGGCGGCGCAGTCCCAGTCGGCCCGGCTTTCGATGCCCTCGGCCACCGTGGTCATGCCCAGCTTGCGCGCCAGCCGCACCGACGAGCTGACGATGGCGCGCGCGGCCTGGTCCTGGGCGGCCATGCCGACGAACTGGCGGTCGATCTTCATTTCCTCGAACGGGAAGCGCTGCAGCTGTTCGAGCGAGGAATAGCCGGTGCCAAAATCGTCGATCGCCAGGTTGAAGCCCTTCAGCTTCAGCCGCGTCAGCACTTCCAGCGCCGCGGTCTGGTCTTCGATCAGGCGGCTCTCGGTGACTTCCAGCACGATATCAATCGGCTTGAGCCCGTGATCGCTCACCGCGGTGGCGATGCGCTGCGGCAGGTCGAGCCGGGTGAGATTGGCAGTGGAGAGATTGACCGCCATCTGCAGCACCAGGCCCTCGGCGCGCCAATGGGCGGCGGCGCGCAGCGCCTGGCCGAGGATCGCCTCGAACAGCGGTTCGGCCGCCGCGCCATTCTCGGCCAGCGGAATGAAATGGCCGGCACCGATCACGCCGCGCTGCGGATGGCGCCAGCGCGCCAGCGCCTCGACGCCAATCGGCTGGCGTGTCGTCATCGACACCTTGGGCTGCACCATGATCTCGATCTGGCCGAGCCGGATGCCATCCAGCAGTTCGGCCTCGCTCAAGGGTTCGTCGGCATTGATGGTGGCGCGCGCCGCGCCGCCGGACAGCTTGCCGAGCAGGCGCAGGATGGCGGAATCGGTCAGCGGCTTTTCGACAAAACCGAGGATGTTGAGGTTATGCGCGCGCGCCAGGGTTTCAGCGGTGCGCAGCACGCGGGCGGATTCAGCGCTGAACAGCGCGATCGGGCCTTCATAGCTGCGTTCGGCCAGATGGCGCAGCACCTCGATGCCATCCATGCCCGGCATGTTGAGATCGAGCAGCATCAGGTCGCAGACCAGCGACGCAGCATCCAGGCGATCCAGGGCCTGCAGCGCGGTGGCGCCGTCGTCGCAGGTCTCGACGATGCCGATGCCCTGGGCGCGCAGCATGGCGGATGCCATGTCGCGCATCAGCTTCATGTCGTCGACCACCAGCACACGCAGGCTGGCGGGGTCGATCACGGCAGGGTCGGGGTCGGCGGCTGACACAGTGTTACTCTCAGGCGCCGCCGCCGCAGGGTCAAGCAAAACAGAAAGATCAGGGCCCGGCGCCGGGCGCCGGCTCGCCTTCGACGGCGCCCTCGATCTTGCCCTGGCGCTGCAGCAGCACCGCCAGGCTCCAGCAGCCGGCCGCCCAGGCGCTGCCGATCATCCAGCCGCCCAGCACATCGCTCGGCCAGTGCACGCCGAGATAGACGCGGCTGACGCCCACCAGCAGGGTGACGCTGACTGCCAGCAGCAGCAGGAAGGCTTTCAGCCGGGCGCGGCTCTCGCTGCGCGCCAGCAGGGCGGCGAGCGTGAGGTAGACGATGGCGGTCATCATCGCATGGCCGCTCGGGAAGCTCGCCGTGTAGACGGTCATGCCATGCGGCACCAGGTCGGGCCGCGGCCGTTCGAACCCGGCCTTCAGCAGGCTGGACATCAGCTGCCCGCCGGCAATGGCGAGGAAGACGAACACAGCCGTGCGCAGGCGGCGGCGCAGCAGCAGGTAGAGGCAGCAGGCAGCGGTGATGAAGGCGAGCGGTCCGGTACCGCCGAAGGCGGTGACATCGCGCATCATCTCTTCCAGCCAGAGCGGGCCGAGCGGATCGGCGATGTCCTGCCGATTGCGCAGACTCAGCAGCAGCCGGCGGTCGACATCGCCGGTGTCGCCCTCCAGCATCTCCTCGGCCAGCGCGACAAAGCCCCACAGCGCCAGCGCCGCGAGACCGGGCAGCACCAGCAGCGGCAGCTCGAAGCGGCCGAGGCGGGTAAGCGCGGTGGTGAGGACGGAGGGCATTTAATGGAAACGATCAGACACGGCAATCATCACACCAGAAACCGTCACCCTCGGCCTTGTGCCGAGGGTCCATCTGCCTCATCCCGCATGCGATGGCCTTGGGATGGATCCTCGGGACAAGCCCGAGGATGACGGTCTATTGAGCGGATGCAGTGCGGCTCTCTCACCGGAACGCGCCGTGATATTCGTCGTTGGGCTGCATCTCGATGGCAGCGGCCATGCGGTTGCTCATGTTGTAGAAGCTGACGGTGGCGGCGATGTCCCAGATGTCGCGGTCGCTCCAGCCGGCCTTGCGCAGTGCCTCGCGGTCGGCCTCCACCATCTTGGCCGGCGTCTCGGTCAGCTTGGCGGCGAAGTCCAGGGCGGCGCGCAGCTTGGGCGCCAGATCGGCGGCGCGATAGTTCATCACCATCAGCTCGCCCAGCTTCGGGTCGCCGGAAATCTGCCGCACGGCGGCGCCATGGGCGGTCAGGCAGTAGAAGCAGTGGTTGATGCTGCTGACCACCACGGCGATCATCTCGCGCTCCAGCTTGGACAGGCCTGACTCGCCCAGCATCAGCTCGTTATACATTTCGGAAAAGGCGCGCAGCTTCTTCTGATCGAAGCTGTAGCTCAGCAGCACGTTGGGCACGAAGCCGATCTTCTCGTCGCATTTGGCAAAATAGGCCTGCGTCGCCGGATCGAGTTTTTCGCGCGGCGGCACGGCGATCTTCAGCGCATGCGGCTTGGTGGTTTTTTTCGGCGCGGTTTTCTTCGGGGCAGCTTTGGCTTTGGCCATTGGTTCCTCCTGGGCTGGCCCAACACTAGGGCGAAGTCAGGCCGGAACAAAGTCTTTGGCACGGGGGGGATTATGAGGACCGTCGCCTTTTACATAACCGTCACCCTCGGATTTATTCCGAGGGTCCATCTGTGCGTTCCGATGCGCGGATGGTCGGGATGGACCCTTGGGACAAGCCCAAGGGTGACGGTCTATAAGGTTGCAACAGTGGCGCGCGCGATCAGCGCGGATCGAAGCCCTGTTTAAAGTCCCCGACCTGGCCACGATGCCGCAGCAGGTGATCGGCCAGCACCAGCGCCAGCATGGCTTCGCCCACCGGCACGGCACGGATGCCGACGCAGGGATCGTGGCGGCCCTTGGTCATGATCTCGGTCTCGGCGCCGAAACGGTCGATGGTGGCACGCGGCGAGAGGATCGACGAGGTCGGCTTCACCGCGAAGCGCACCACGATCTCCTGGCCGGTGGAAATGCCGCCGAGGATGCCGCCGGCCTGGTTCGACTGGAACTCGGCCGCGCCGCCCTTGAGGCGCATCTCGTCGGCATTGGCCTCGCCGCTCAAAGCGGCAGCCGCAAAGCCGGCGCCGATCTCGACACCCTTCACGGCATTGATGCTCATCATGGCGGCGGCCAGATCGGCATCGAGCTTGCCATAGATCGGCTCGCCGAGGCCGGCCGGGATGCCGCTGGCGCGCAGCTCCACCACGGCGCCGACGCTGGAGCCCGCCTTGCGGATGCCATCCAGATAGTCTTCCCAGTCCAGCGCCATCTTCGGATCGGGGCACCAGAAGGGATTCTGCGTCACGCTGTCCCAGCTCCAGGTCGAGCCGTCGATTTTCTTTTCACCGATCTGCACCAGCGCGCCGCGGATCATCACCTGCGGGCCGAGCAGCGTCTTCAGCACCTGGCGGGCCACCGCACCGGCGGCAACACGCGCCGCGGTCTCGCGCGCCGAGCTGCGCCCGCCGCCGCGATAGTCGCGGATGCCGTATTTGCTCCAGTAGGTGTAGTCGGCATGGCCGGGGCGGAACTTGTCCTTGATCTCGCCGTAGTCCTTCGAGCGCTGGTCGACATTCTCGATCATCAGCATGATCGGCGTGCCGGTGGTCAGGCCCTCGAAGGTGCCGGACAGAATCTTTACCGAGTCGGGTTCCTGGCGCTGGGTGACAAAGCGCGAGGTGCCGGGCTTGCGCTTGTCCATCCAGTCCTGGATATCGGCCTCAGACAGCGCCACGCGCGGCGGCGCGCCGTCGATCACGCAACCCAGCGCCGGGCCATGGCTTTCGCCCCAGGTGGTGACGCGGAAAAGCCGGCCGAAGCTGTTATCCGACATAGGGCTTATTGCCTAACATTGGGCCTGCTTACTCGGCCTTCTTGGCGCCGAGCGAGAGCAGCAGATCGGCAACCTGTGCCGCCTGATCGACCGCCACCATGCCGACGCTGTGATAGCCACTGTCGACATGATGCACTTCGCCGGTGACGCCGGAGCCCAGCTCGCTCAGCAGATACAGGCCGGCGCCGCCGACCTGCTCGATGCTGACATTGCGGCGCAGCGGCGCGTTTAGCTCGTTCCATTTCAGGATATAGCGGAAGTCGCCGATGCCGCTGGCAGCCAGGGTCTTGATCGGGCCGGCCGAGATGGCGTTGACACGGATATTCTTGCGGCCGAGATCGGCGGCGAGATAGCGCACGCTGGCTTCAAGGGCGGCCTTGGCCACACCCATCACATTGTAATGCGGCATCACGCGCTCGGCGCCGTAGTAGGTCAGCGTGATGGCGGCGCCACCATCGGTCATCAGTTTTTCCGCGCGCTGCATCACGGCGGTGAAGCTGTAGCAGCTGACATTCATGGTCAGCGCGAAGTTGTCGAAGCTGGTGTCGATATAGCGGCCCTTCAGCTCGTTCTTGTCGGAGAAGCCGATGGCATGCACCAGGAAATCGAGTTTGCCCCAGGCCTTCTCCAGCACGGCGAAGGTGGTGTCGATCGAGGCGGCATTGGTGACATCGCATTCCAGCACATGCTCGGCGCCGATGGTGCCGGCGAGCGGGCGCACGCGCTTTTCCAGTGCCTCGCCCTGATAGGTGAAGGCGAGTTCGGCACCATGATCGTGCAGCGCCTTGGCGATGCCCCAGGCGAGCGAGCGGTCGTTGGCGACGCCCATGATCAGGCCACGCTTGCCTTGCATGAGCGGTTGCGGTTGCGGCATGTAATCCCTCGGAAAACGGTGCGGGCGAGACGGCCGGCGCAGCCCCGAAGGCCCCGGCACGAAACACTGGCTGTGTTACTGGGCCGGGAGAGTAACCGAAAGACCGGTTCAGGCCAAGTCAGCTAACCCATTACGGTGCATAGAAAATCGGGTCAACATCAGGCCCCTGTCCGGGCGCGGGCGGAACCTCGGGTCCGATGCCCCCCTGCCAGATGGGCGTGATCCAGCCCGGCTCGGCGGCGGCCAGCCGGCCGATCCCGTCGCGCAACGGCGCCAGGCCGAAATTCGCCTGGGCTTGATCCAGCGCATCGGCTGTCACCGGCCCGAGATCGCCATCCACCAGGATCGGCCCGTCGCGATAGGGTTTGCGCGCGGCTTCATCGGCATCGGGCGCGCGTTTGCCGGGCCAGAGCAGGTCGTTCAGGCCGCGCTGCAGCCAGCCGGTGACGCGGCCCCAGGCTGCTTCGCCACCGCCGAGCTTGTCGTGCCAGCGGTCGAGCTGCGCGCCGAGGCCGGCGAGATCCTCGTGCCGCCGGCGTTCATCGGCGCCTGGTGCGGAGGAGTCCGGCAGGCTTTGCCGCGGTGCGCTGCGTTGTGGCCGGCCGGTGGCATCGACATCCTGCGGGGTATCGCCATAGAGATGACGGTAGGTGTCGCTGACCAGTTTGAATGCCGCGTCATGGCGCGGATGCTGCGGCTTCAGATAGGCATCGCTCGCCTGCAACGCATGCAGATCGCGCTCGCTCAAATCGCCCGGCTGCTTCTGCAGCGTGAAATCCAACCAGCGCTGCCGGCCCGGCGGCAAGGTTGCGAGCCGCTCGGCAAAGGATGCGGGCTGTTGCTGCGGATCCCTGTGAAAGCCTTCGATTTCCATCAACCCCTGCTGGGGCAGGTGTTTGGCATTGTCGATGATTGTGTCGCGCAGGCGCTGGTCGCTGACCGGTTTCCAGTCTTTTTGCGCCCACTCTTTGATCTTATCGGTTTGCGGCCAGCCGGGCACTTTTACATCGGGCAGGTAGATGCCGGCACCCATGCCCCAGAGGCCGCCGAGATCGGCCTGCAGTTCGGTGGGGAAATAGGCTTCCTTGGGAATGCCGCGCGCCTCGAAAACCTGCGCATGGTAATCCACGCTCTGCTGGCCGGTGATGCGATGGTTGCCCTGTTCCTGCAGATTGCGGTCGCGCTGGGCCAGGTCGGCGGCGGCCACCTCGCTGCGGATTTCATCGCGCTCCGGCTCCGTCAGCGGCTTGCCGCGCAGGTCGCGGGCGAAACGCTCCAGCCGCGCATTGGCGGTCTGGCCCAGTTCGCCGCGATTGGCGGCGGCATCGCGGGCCAGGCCGGCATATTTGTCGTGTTTTTCCAGTGTGGCCCAATAGCCGTCGATGTCGTTGTCGCGCAGATGGTCGCGCGCCTTGTCGAGCAGGGCCTGCTGTTCGCGGCGGGAGAGGCTTGGAACATAAACCATTGAAATTCCTTTCAATATCGCTTTAAATTATGATCTTGTTTTGTTCTTATTTGGCTTGAGAAATACCGTCAGAGCCCCCCGCCAGCCATCAGCTGACGATGGACCGTAAAAAGGCAAACAGGATTGAGAAAAAGGCGATCAGGCCGATGGGCGAGATCGTCAGGGCGGCGATCACGCCCAATACGATCCAGTATTTTCGCCGGCGCTGCGGCGCCACGAATTGATGGACGGCCCAGGCTGCGAGTCCGAACAACACCAGATAACCGGCGCCGCGCAGCACGTGATAAAGGAAAATCTCACTTCCTTTATGGTCGACGAGCGTGCTGCTGCCGAATTCAATGACCAAGACCGCGCAGAGCAGCAGTATGCCGCCCAGGCCAATGGCAAGGGCTCCCGCCACCAGCTGCATCAGCCGCTCGCTGGCGGGTGGACGGGGCTCGGATGCGGGGGAAGGCTGCATGAACACTATCCTGATGACGCCTAAGTTTAATATGGTATCCTTAAAAGATGCATTGTCAATACATAAGAAGAACAAAATCCAGCTAATTTTCCTATAATTTTAATCCACTACAGCCTGCACCATGCACCGGTCTGCGGATGCCTGGTGCGGTCTGGCCGATTGCCCGTTACAATTGATCAGCATCCCCATAATGCCGGCCAGCGCGTCCATGCTCGACATTGTTCTGCACAGCTTCCTGATCGTCCTGCGTGAAGGGCTCGAAGCCCTGCTGGTGATCGCTGCCCTGGCCGCCATCCTGCTGCGGGCCGGGGCAGGCCATCGCCGCAGCGCCCTGGCCTGGGGTGCGGGCCTTGCTCTGCTGGCCAGCATTTTCGCGGCCTGGCTGTTCGAGGCGGTATTCGCCAATGTCGATGATCTGACCGAAGCGGTGGTGATGCTGCTGGTCGCCGCACTGCTGTTCCATGTCAGCCTGTGGCTGTGGCGTGTCCGCAACCTGCAGGCCTGGCGCGATCACCTGCAGCAGCAGGTGCAGGCTGCGCTGGCCGCCGACAGTTCGATCATGCTGGGCCTGATCGCCTTCCTCGCGGTGTTTCGCGAAGGCGCCGAGACCATCCTGTTCCTGAATGCGCTGATCGATGACGTGCCGGCCGGCGAAGCGGCCGTGCTGATCGGGCTGGGGGCTGCGGCGGTGGCGCTGGGCTGCGTCTATGCCGCGATGACGCAGTTTGCCTCGCGCCTGCCCTGGCGTCCGGTCTTCACGTTCACCTCGATTTTCCTGTTTGTGCTGGGCCTGCGCTTTATCGGCGTGGCGATGGCCGAATTCCAGCTGATCGGCTGGCTGCCCAGCGACCGTGTCGCCCTGCCGCCGTGGATGCTCGCGTTGGGCGTCAATCCCAGCCTGCAGGCGCTTGGCCTGCAGCTGGCGCTGATCGCCGGCGTGGCCGTCATGCTGCTGCTGCCGGGCCGCCGAATAGAGACGAAAACGATCTAGGCTGCGTCAGCCGAGAATCGACTGCAGCTTCATCGCCACGCCCATATTGCCCTTCACCTTCAGCTTGCCCATCATGAAGGCGGTGGTGGGATCGAGGTCGCCGCTGGCGAGCGCGGTGAAATTGTCCATCGAGATGGTGATGGTGCAGTCGGCCTCGCCGTCCTCGTTGGTCACGGTGCCGGCATTGCCGTCGACGAAGATCAGGCCGTCATCGCCGAAATCGAACTTCACTGTGGCATCCACGGCGCCGGGCTTCACGCGCTGGCTCATCTGCTGGGTGATCTGGTCGAGCGACATCTCGGGCTCCCGGTTTGCAATCTTTGCGGTGACATGACGAATTGACGTAACGTCAGGCGCCATGCGGGTTTTTCGCACCCTATATTGACGCTTACGTTAGCGTCAAGTAGCGTTCAGACACGATAAAAAACAACGCAACGGCTCGCCACAGAGCCGTGCAGGGAGAGAAACAGTCCGATGCCCTATCGCTCGGTCTTCCGCGATGCCGTCTTTGCCGGCCAGGTCGTCATGGTCACCGGCGGCGGCTCGGGCATCGGCCGCTGCACCGCCCATGAACTGGCTGCGCTCGGCGCCAGGCTGGTGCTGGTCGGGCGCAAGATCGAGAAGCTGCAGGCCGTGGCCGAGGAGCTGCGCGCCGATAATCCGGGCGCGGAGGTCGAATGCATCAGCTGCGACATCCGCGAGGAGGAGCGCGTCGCCGAGACGGTGAAGGCGGCGCTCGCGCGCTTCGGCCGTATCGATGGTCTGGTGAATAACGCCGGCGGTCAGTTTCCAGCGCCGCTCAGCCAGATCAGCCAGAAGGGCTGGGACGCGGTGGTGCGCAACAATCTCACCGGCGGCTTCCTGGTGGCGCGCGAATGCTACACCCAGTGGATGGCCGATCATGGCGGCAGCATCGTCAATATCGTCGCCGATATGTGGATGGGCATGCCCAATATGGGCCATTCGGGCGCGGCACGCGCCGGCATGGTCAATTTCACCGAGACGGCGGCGACGGAATGGGGCGTCAGCGGCGTGCGCGTGAATGCCGTGGCGCCGGGCTGGATCGCCTCCAGCGGCATGGACACCTACCCGGACTGGATGAAGCCGCTGATCCGCGACATGCGCAACCATGTGCCGATGCAAAGGCTCGGTAACGAGGCGGAAGTCTCGGCTGCCATCGTCTTCCTGCTGTCGCCGGGCGCCAGCTTCATCAGCGGCACGACGTTAAGAGTCGATGCCGCCGTGCCGAATGCGCGCCGGCATTATCCGCTGCCCAAGCACAGTAATGCGCCGAAGCCCTTCGATGGCTTCCATCGCGCCGTGACGCCGAAAGTGCTGGAGGACTGATGGCCGTCTGGCGCTCACAGATCGAGACCGGCTCGGAAGCGTATCGGCAGAACCGCGCCGATATGCTGGCGCTGGTGGAAGGCTTCCGCGCGCTGGAGCAGCGCGTGCGCGACACCTCGAATGCGCGCCGGCCGGTTTTCGAGAAGCGCGGCCAGATCACGCCGCGCGACCGCATCGCGCATCTGCTGGATCGCGGCGCGGCGTTCCTCGAGATCTCGACGCTCTGCGGCTACCAGATGCACGACGACGACGGCGCCGAGAATATCATGGGCGGCGGCTTCATCGCCGGCATCGGCAGCATCAGTGGTATCCGCTGCCTGATTACCGCCTCCGATTCCGGCATCAAGGGCGGCACCATTGCGCCGATGGGCCTGCGCAAAAGCCTGCGCGCGCAGGAGATCGCCTATCGCAACAAGCTGCCGGTGGTGAACCTGGTCGAATCCGGCGGCGCGAATCTGAACTACCAGGCCGAGATCTTTGTCGATGGCGGGCGCGGTTTCGCCAACCAGGCACGGCTCTCGGCAGCCGGCATTCCGCAGATCACCGTGGTGCATGGCTCCAGCACGGCGGGCGGCGCCTATATCCCGGGCATGAGCGATTATGTTGTGGTCGTAAAAGGCCGCGCGAAAATCTTCCTTGCCGGGCCGCCATTGCTGAAATCCGCCACCGGCGAGATCGCCACCGATGAAGAGCTTGGCGGCGCCGAGATGCACACCACGGTCTCCGGCGTGGCTGAATTCATGGCGGAAGACGATGCTGACGGCTTGCGCATCGCGCGCGAGATATTGCAGCGCCTGCCGTGGAACGAGCGCGGACCGCAGCTGCTGAAAAAATCCTGGGCGGCGCCGGCATACGACATCGACGAGATCTGCGGCATCGTGCCGGTGGATTACCGCAAGCCCTATGACGTGCGCGAGGTGATGGCGCGGCTGGCCGATGCCAGCGACCTGACCGATTTCAAGCCCACATATGGCAGCCACACGGTCTGCATGCAGGCCAGCATCGAGGGCGAGGCGGTCGGCCTGATCGGCAATAACGGCCCGATCGACACCGAAGGTGCGGTGAAGGCCGCGCAGTTCATCCAGCTCTGCGACCAGGCCGATATGCCGCTGGTCTTCCTGCAGAACACCACCGGCTACATGGTGGGCAAGGAGGCTGAGCGCGGCGGCATCGTCAAGCATGGCTCGAAGATGATCCAGGCGGTGACCAATGCGCGCGTGCCCAAGCTGACGCTGCATATCGGCGCCAGCTTCGGGGCGGGCAACTACGGCATGTGTGGCCGCGCCTATGATCCGCGTTTCATCTTCGCCTGGCCCAACAACCGCATCGCCGTGATGGGGCCGGACCAGGCCGCCGGCGTGCTGGCCATCGTGGCGGAAGAGAAATTCCGCCGTGCCGGTGTCGAGCCCGATATGGCCGCGCTGGACAAGATGAAGGCCAAGGTGGTGGCCAAGATGGAAGCCGAGAGCACGGCCTATTTCGCCACCGCGCGGCTGTGGGACGACGGCCTGATCGATCCGCGCGACAGCCGCCGCGTGCTCGGGATGTGTCTCTCGGTCTGCCGCGAAGCTGATGCGCGTGAAACCAAGACCAATGCCTTTGGCATTGCCCGCATGTGACGAGGAGACTGCGCAATGGAATTCACCCAGGAACATGACGGCCTGCGCCGCAACCTGATCAAGTTCATCGACGCCGAGATCAACCCGCATGTCGACGAGTGGGAGCGTGATGGCATCTTCCCGGCCCATGAGCTGTTCAAGAAGATGAGCAATCTGGGCTTCCTCGGCATCAACAAGCCGGTGGAATACGGCGGGCTCGGCCTCGATTACTCCTACCAGATGGTGATGATCGAGGCGCTCGGGCATATCAACTGCGGCGGCGTGCCGATGGGCATCGGCGTGCAGACCGATATGGGCACGCCGGCGCTGAGCCGCTTCGGCTCGGACGACTTGCGCAAGGAGTTTCTCACCCCCGCCATTGCCGGCGACCAGGTGGTCTGCCTCGGCGTGTCGGAAGTCGGCGCCGGCTCCGATGTCGCCGGCATCAAGACCACGGCAAAGAAAGACGGCGGCGATTACGTCATCAACGGCGGCAAGATGTGGACCACCAACGGCACCCAGGCCGACTGGATGTGCCTGCTGGCCAATACCGGTGAAGGCCCGATCCACCAGAACAAGTCGCTGCTCTGCGTGCCGATGAAGACCAAGGGCGTGCAGATCGCGCGCAAGCTCGACAAGATGGGCATGCGCTGCTCCGATACCGCGCAGGTCTATCTGGACGACGTACGCATCCCGCAGCGCTACCTGATCGGCCAGGAAGGCCAGGGCTTCGTCTACCAGATGCAGCAGTTCCAGGAGGAGCGGCTGTGGTGCGCCTTCTCGTCGCTGCTGTCCTTCGACCGTCATATCGACGAGACGATTGAATACACCCGCCAGCGCAAGGCTTACGGGCAGTCGATCCTCGACAACCAGGTGGTGCATTTCCGCCTTGCCGAGCTGCGCACCGAGGTCGAGCTGCTGCGCTCGATCAGCTATCGCGCCGCCGATCTCATGCTCAAGGGCGAGGATGTCACCATGCTGGCCTCGATGGCCAAGCTGAAGGCCGGCCGGCTGGCGCGCGAGATCACCGATGCCTGCCTGCAGTATTTCGGCGGCATGGGCTTCATGAACGAGACGCCGATCAGCCGCGCCTATCGCGACAGCCGGCTCGCCTCGATCGGCGGCGGCGCCGACGAGGTGATGCTCGGCATCATCTCGAAATACATGGGCATCCTGCCGGGCAAGCGGAAGTGAATTTCCTCTCATACATAAATCGTCATCACCGGGCTTGTCCCGGTGATCCATCTGTGCGTTCCGATGCGCGGATGGTTGGGATGGACCCTCGGGACAAGCCCGAGGGTGACGATCTTTGGTTGGACCAAGTATAGTGAAACCCTTCACCACCATCCTGATCGCCAATCGCGGCGAGATCGCCTGCCGGGTGATCCGCTCGGCGCAGGCGCTCGGGTATAAGACCGTGGCGGTCTATTCCGAGGCCGATGCCGGCGCGTTGCACACCCAACTGGCCGACCGCGCGGTCTGCATCGGTGCGGCGGAGGCGAAGCAGAGCTATCTCAGCATCGCAGCCGTGCTTGCAGCGGCGAAAGCGACCGGTGCCGATGCGGTGCATCCGGGCTATGGCTTCCTGTCGGAGAATGCGGACTTCGCGCAGGCCTGCACCGATGCGGGGCTTACCTTCATCGGCCCGCCGAGTGCTGCCATTGCCGCCATGGGCAACAAGGCGGCGGCCAAGCAGCGCATGATCGCCGCCAAGGTGCCCTGCGTGCCGGGCTACCAGGGTGCCGATCAGTCTGAGGCCATATTGGTGAAGGCGGCGGAACAGATCGGCCTGCCGGTGATGGTGAAGGCGGCTGCCGGTGGCGGCGGGCGCGGCATGCGGCTGGTGCGCGACAGGGCTGATTTGCCGGATGCGATCCGCACCGCGCGCGCCGAGGCCGAGAATGCCTTTGGCTCGGGCGAGCTGATCCTGGAAAAGGCGATCACCGGTGGACGCCATGTCGAGATCCAGGTGTTTGCCGATAGTCACGGCAACACCATTCATCTGGGCGAGCGCGACTGTTCGGTGCAGCGCCGGCATCAGAAGGTGATCGAAGAGGCGCCTTCGCCGGCGGTGGATGCGGCTTTGCGTGCGAAGATGGGGGCGGCCGCCGTGGCAGCCGCGCAAACTATTGGCTATGTCGGCGCCGGCACGGTGGAATTCCTGCTCGATGCCGATGGCAGTTTCTATTTCCTGGAAATGAACACCCGCCTGCAGGTCGAGCATCCGGTGACCGAGGCGATCACCGGCCTTGATCTGGTGGCCTTGCAGATCCGTGTCGCCGCCGGTGAACATCTGCCGCTGATGCAGGATGATGTGCAGCTCAACGGGCATGCCATCGAGGTGCGGCTCTATGCCGAGGCACCGGCGCAGAATTTCCTGCCGCAATCGGGCATGCTGGCGCTGTGGTCTCCGCCTGAAGGCGTGCGCGTCGATCATGGCCTGCATGGCAGCAACCAGGCGATCACGCCGTTTTACGATCCGATGATCGCCAAGCTCATCAGCAATGGTGCGACCCGCGAGGAAGCGCGACGCCGGCTGATCGGCGCGCTGGAGGCCACGGCTGCACTCGGCATTGCCACCAACCGCGGCTTCCTGATTGATCTGCTGTCGCATGAAGACTTTGCCGCGGGCAAGGCCACCACGGCCTTCATCCCGCAGCATTTCGCCACCGTGACAACACCCGCTGCCGATCCTGTGCTGCAGGGCATTGCGGCGCTGCTGTGGTTCGAGCGGGGCGCGGCGCGGTTCGGCCATGATCCGGCGCGCAGCTGGTATTCCGGCGGCAGTTTCAGCTGGCCGGTCAAGCTCGGCATCGGTGACAGCCGCATGACGCTATCGGTCGCGGTGACCGGCGCGGACCGCTATCGCATCGGCGATGCGGACTATAGGGTGACCGCGCGTGGCGAGAACCGGCTGCGGGTCGCGG
>NZ_CALRUC010000056.1:0-27821 GCF_943371255.1 Ferrovibrio terrae
GATCTGGAAGTGATCGGCCTGTTCGGCCGCAGCCTGGATGATGTCGCTGCCACGCTCTGCGCGCTGTCGGCACCCGATCCGCGCGACCGGCATTCGCTGGCCTTCCCTGCGGCCGTGACGATGGCGGAAACCCATGCCAGCCCGGCCCGGCCGCGCATCCTTTATCTGCCGCGCTTCGGCGCCAATCCGGTTGAGCCGGAGATCGTTGCCGCCGTGGATGCCGCCGTGGATGTACTGCGTCGCGCCGGCTGCAATGTGGAGACCGGCGACCTGCCCTTCGATATCGAGGCCGCGACCGCGGCGCTCGCCGCGCTGATGCCGACAGGCCTGGCCATGATTGTCGACCGTCTGGGCGGGCCCGCACGCATCACCCCTGCCCTGCAGCAGATGTATGAAACCGGCAAGGCGGTGCGCGCCACCGACTATCTCGCCGCACTCAATCATGCGGTCGACCTGCGCCGCCAGATGGCAGTCTTCTTCGCGCAATGGGATGCGATCCTGACGCCGAGCGCCGCCGCGCAGCCCTGGGCCAAGGACAGGGTGTTCCCCGAGATCATTGCCGGCGAAACTGCGGGGCCGCGCGGCCATGCCGTCTATACCGGCTGGGTCAATCTGGCTGGCCTGCCCGGCCTCGGGCTGCCGGCAGCGCCCGATAGCAATAGTATGCCGATCGGCTTCCAGCTGATCGGCGGCTATGGACAGGATGCGATGCTGCTGGCCCTGGGCCGTCGCTATGAAACGCTTGCCCCCTGGGCCGAGCGCTGGCCGACGCAGTTCTCTTAAGCCGCCGGCACGTCGCGATAGAGCTTGACCAGCCGGGCGAGGAAATCCGGCTGCGTCTTGGCCAGGCTGCCGCTGACCGGGTCAGCGCCTGCCAGCATCGTATCCGTGGCATCGCGCGAGAAATCGACCACGAATTCGACGCGGGCGCGGCGGCGCTGCTCGATCTTTTCCAAAGCCGCGGTGATATTGCCGTCCACGCCATCGGCAAAGGCCGCGCGCAATTCGGCCGCGGCGATGCAGGCGTCTTCAATCGCCTGTGTCGCCCCCTGCCCCAGGGTCGGCACCATCGGATGCGCGGCATCACCCAGCAGCAGGATGCGGCGATTGGAATCGCAGAACTCGGCCGGCGCTTCCTGCAGTCGCGCCCAGTGAATCTCGCTCACGCGGTTGCAGATCGCATCGATCATGAAGGCGCATTGCGCACTCGGCGCGCCATCGGCCGGCGTATAAAGCGCGCGCAGCACATCAGGCCGCTTGGCTTCGGCCGGTACGTCTTCATCGGGCAGGATCGGGAAGGAACCGGCGATATAGGTGGCATTGCCGGGAATGCGGAAGGCCAGCAGGCGATTGGGCCCGTTGAACCACTGCTCGTAATCATCGACCAGATCGGGCCGCGCGGTCTCGATCAGCAGGCGGAAAATGCAGACGCCGAGGAATTGCGGCTGCGGCCGGCCGAGGAAGGTTTCGCGCACACGGGAATACCGGCCATCGCCAGCCACCAGCAGGTCGACGCCGTCGATCACGGTGCGGCCGGTGCGCCGATCGATGGTTTCCACCACGATCGGGCCAGCTTCGCCGGCACGCGCATAGCGCATAGCGGTGACTTCGGTGCCGAAACGCACATGTTGCTGCACCGGCCGGCGCAGCAGGGCATAGAGCTGCGACCAGCGAATGCGGATGCCGGGATTGTCTGCCACCTTCGACAGCGGCAGGTTCATCAGCTCGCGGCCGTTGGTGAGCGAGATGCGCCAGGTCAGCCAGGGCAGGCTTTCGGCTTCCAGCAGGGCCGCCAGTTCAGGCTGGAACAGGCGCAGCGCCTTGATCGCATTGGGACCGACATTGAGGCCGGTGCCGGCTTCGGCATGATCTTCCGCCGTGGCACGCTCCAGGCAGATCACCTCGACATTGCCAAGCTCGCGCAGGCCATAGGCCAGGATGCTGCCGGCAACACCGGAGCCGACAATGACAATGCGTTTGCGGCCGCTGGCGTCCATGGATTACGTCCCGCCCTCCATTACTTTCCGCCCCAATGCACAAAGGTTTTCTCGATGGTGAGAAAAATCCAGTTCATGCCGTAGCCCAGCGCGCCAGCGGCAAAGATCGCGGCATACATGGTCGGCATCTCGAACAGCATCTGCGCCTCGATCAGGCGATAGCCGATCCCGTCAGATGAGCCGATGAACATCTCGGCCACCACGATGATGACCAGCGCTAGTGAAATGCCATTGCGCATGCCGATGAAGGTCTGCGGCAGGGATTCCCAGAAATAGACGTCCTTCAGCACCTGAAACCGGTTGGCGCCCATCACCTTGGCGGCCAGCACACGGGTCTTGCGGGCATTCATCACGCCGTAAGCCACGTTGAACAGGATCACCAGAACCGAGCCGAAGGCCGCCACCGCGATCTTGGTCTTGTCGCCGACACCGAACAGCACCAGGAACAGCGGAAACACCGCCGAAGCCGGGGTTGAGCGGAAGAAGTCGATGACGAATTCGACCGAGCGGTAGACCTTGTCGGCGGCACCAAGCATGACACCAAGCGGAATGGCGATGGCCGAGGCGATCAGGAAGGCCAGCACCGTGCGATAGATGGTCTGGGCGAAATCATGCAGCAGCGGGCCGCTGACCAGGCCATCGACAAGGGCCTTGAAGGCCTTTTGCGGCGGCGGCAGCAGCACCGGATCGGCGATCTGCAGCAGGGTGGCAATCCACCAGACCAGAACCAGCAGGATGACGCCGATGACGGGATTGAGCCGGGCGAGAAGCTTGTTCATGACAGCTTTGCCTCGCGGCGAAAGATTTCCAGGCAGCGGCTTTTGATCTCGACGAATTTGGGATCGGACAGGGTATCGGCCGACCGCGGGCGCGGCAGCGGCACCTCGATGAAATCGGCGATCTTGGTCGGCCGGCGCGTCAGCAGCAGCACATGGTCGGCCAGATAGACCGCCTCTTCCAGGTCGTGGCTGACGATCACCATCGTGGTGTTCGTTTCCATGAATACCTTCTGCATCTGGTCGCGCATGAACAATGTCATCTCGTAATCCAGCGCCGAGAAGGGCTCGTCGAGGAACAGAACCTCGGGCTCCATGACCAGCGATCGCATGATCGACACGGTCTGCTGCTGGCCGCCGGAAAGCTCGTAGGGGTAGCGGTTGAAATCGATCTTGACCTGGAAGCGGCCGAGCAGCTTTTCCACCCGCTCGTTGCGCTCTTTGCGGCTCAGGCCCATCAGTTTGAGCGGGTAATGGATGTTGTCGATGGCGCGCAACCAGGGAAACAGTGCTTCGCGGTAATTCTGGAACACATAGCCGATGCGGGTCTCGTCGATGGTCTTGCCATCGAACAGCACCTCGCCCTTGTCCATCGGCAGCAGGCCGGCGATCATGTTGATGATCGTGCTCTTGCCGCAGCCGTTGGGCCCGAAAACCGACACCACCTTGCCGCGCGGCAGATCGAGATCGAAATCTTCATACAGCACGCTGCCCTGGAACTGCTTGGACAGGCCGCGCACGGTGATATGCGTGCCGGGCGGGAACCAGCGATAAGACTTATCGGCTGGCTGGACGGACGGGGCAGCCTCGACTGTCCCGCCCTTCACCAGCCGCATCGCCGCCCGCGTGCGAGACAGCATCAGCTGGAGGCTTTCTTGTCGAGCACCACCAGATACTTCGCAGTTTCAACCGGATCCTTGATAACGCCGCTCTGGATGGTGAAGTCGATCACCTTCTGGAAGTCCTTCTTGTCCTGCACCGAAAGCTGGTCGATCATCAGCATGCGCGGCAGCGGAATGGTCATCGCCAGTTCCGGCGGCGTGAAGGTGTTGCCCTTCAGCAATTCGCGAGTGGTCGGATCCTGTTCGATATCCTTCAGCGCCTTGCGCCAGGCGACCGAGAAGCGCTTGGCCACCTCCGGCCGCTCCTTCATGAACTTGCCGGTGATGGCGCCGCCCGCCATATAGGCATAAGCCTCTTCGCGGCCGATGATGTATTTCGACACCACGCCGGCTTCCACCGTCTTCGCCGCACCCATGCTGTTCATCACGGTGGCATTCGGTTCCAGCGTGTAGCCGAAATCGAAGGTGCCGGCCTTCATGGCATCCGCATGCAGGTTCATCGCCAGTTCGGTCAGCGTGTAATCCGCACCTTCCTTCATGCCGACCGCACCCAGAACGGCGCGCGCCATCGCCATGTTGCCGGCACCCGGCGCGGACATGATCTTCTTCGGTGCGGCACTGGCGGCCTTGATGTCCTTCACCGACGCAGCCTGCATGCCGGTCTTGACAACAAACTGCTCCATCTTGGCGAACTTGTTCTGACCATAGAGGGACATGTAGTAGACCAGCCCCTCCTTCTTGGTATTGGCATTCATGCCATCGACGGTGACCAGATTGGCGCCGGCATCCAGATCACCGGTCAGCATGCCCTGCACGATCGGCGGGGCGCCCATCAGCTTGACCATTTCAGCGTCGATGCCCTGTTCCTTGAAGTAGCCGCGCTCGACGGCGACGAAATACGGCAGAGCCGAGGACACCGGGAAGACGCCGACCTTGACCTTGTCGGCAGCGAGAGCGCCCTGGCCGGCAGCAAGGGCGAGCAAGGCAGCACCGGCCAGCATGGCGGTGCGAATCAGACGGACAGTCATCGATATCTCCTTTGGATCAGGCGAATTCATATTGCGAGGGGACAAAAAAGTTGCTGCCGGCGACATATCTGCGGCCGGGCGACATGTCGGGCGGCGCCCCCTGTTCGGCGCGGCCATCGAAGGTGAGTTCGAGCTGCACGCCGCTGGGGTCGTAGACAAAGAGCTGCCAGTAGGTCGTGTTCGGCACCAGGAATTCGCGCCAGTCGATACCCTGCTGGCGGAAGCGGGCGATGAAGTCGTGATAACCGAGCGCGGTCAGCGAAATATGGTCGATGGCGCCGGTGCCGCTTGGCGCCTTGCCTTCAGGCCCCAGCGCCGGCCCGCCGGCATAGATATGGATGATCGCCTCGCCGACCGGCGTGGGCACCGCAATCCAGGCACCGGGATAGCCGAAATCCGGCCGCGCCACTTCGGCCAGCCCGAGAAGGTCGCAGTAGAACCAGCGGGTCTTGGCCAGATCCGCGGTTTTGATAGCGACATGAAACAGTCCGGTGATAATACCCGCCATGTCTATTGCTGTGCATACAATGTGCCAGCCGGCTGACCCGGTCACAGGCCAAGAAAACTGAGTGGACTCGCGGCTGCTACAGCTTTGCCGTGAAAGTGGTTGAGGTATCGGTTGCAGGCCGCCCAAGGCTGCGGCAGTGCCGCCCAATATCTGGGCACAGACAGATCGACCAAGCGTAGAATGACAGCCTTGCAGGGGCGGAATGCATCTTGCTTCGCAAACCGTATTGTTTTCCGGAGTATTCATGCAGGCATCCGTCCATCGACTGTCCATGCGCCATCCTGGCGACCTTTCGGCCCTTGCAGAGGCGTTCGACAACGGCGCACTGGCGCCCGCCGATGTGGTCGCCGTGATCGGCAAGACCGAAGGCAATGGCGGCGTGAATGATTTCACCCGTGGCTACTTCACGCTGGCCTTCTCCACCCTGCTGGCAGAGCGCACCGGAAAATCGCGCGAGGAGATCGTCAAGGCGATCCCCTGCATCCTGTCAGGCGGCACCGAGGGCGTGTTGTCGCCGCATTATCTGGTCTTCTCGCGCAGCGCCGCCTCTGCTGCGCCAACCGGTGAAAAGCACCTCGCCATCGGGGTTGCCTTCAGCAAGCCGATGGCGCCGGAGCATGTCGGACGCCGCAGCCATATCGAAATGGTGGCGGATACCGTGCAGGCCGCGATTGCCGATGCCGGCATCACCGATATGGCGGATGTGCATTTCGTGCAGGTGAAGGCGCCCTGCGTGACAGCCGCACGCGCACAGGAGGCGGCTGCACGCGGCGCCGCCGTGCTGACAGCGGATTCCAACCGCTCGATGGCCTATGCCCGGGTTGCCGGTGCCTTTGGCGTGGCGCTCGCGCTCGGTGATACCCGCCCGACGCGGATCACCGAAACCGCCATGTTCGCCGATTACGGCATCGCCTCCGACCGCGCCAGCATCTCATCCGGCGTCGAGGTCGATTGCAACGAGGTGATTGTGCTGGGCAACGCGGCAAGCTGGAGCGGCGATCTGGCGATCGCACACCGGCCGATGCGCGATGCGCTGGATATCAAGGCCGTGGTTGGCGCACTGGATGATCTGAATATCGTCGCTGATCCGCAGGTTTCAGAGAATGATGCCCTGCGCATCCGTGGCGTGCTGGTGAAATGCGAGCCCGACCGTCGCGGCATTGTCCGCGGCAACCGTCACACCATGCTGGATGACACCGATATCAATGCTCAGCGCCATATCCGTGGCGCCGTCGGCGGCATGGTGGCCGGCGTGATCGGCGATGGCCGGATTTTCGTTTCCGGCGGTGCCGAACATCAGGGCCCCGATGGCGGCGGGCTGATTGCCGTTATCGCCAGGGTTTGACGGATTACAAACCGAGAATCAGTTTCGACATGATATTGCGCTGGATTTCGTTTGATCCGGCGTAGATTGTCACCTTGCGCATGTTCAGATAACGCGCAGCGACGCCATCGGCATAATCCGGACCAATGCCGGGTTCGTTGGAACCCTCGACCAGCGCCGTATAGGGCGCGGCGTAATAGCCGACGGCCTCGGCCGACAATTCGCTGACCAGCTGCTGCAGCTCGGTGCCGCGCGTCTTCAGCATGGAGGATGCTGCGCCGAGGTTCTGGCCGCTCTTGGTGCCGCCCAGCACGCGCAGTTCCAGCATCTCCATCGCCATGATGTTCATTTCGGCATCGGCCAGCTTGGCGGCGAAATCCGGATCGGCAGCCAGCGGCTGGCCGCCCTTCTGCTCGGCCTTGGCCACTTTGCGCAGATGCGCCAGATGGCGCTTGAGATGGCCGGAATAGGCGTTGCCGCGTTCGAATTCGAGCAGGTATTTGGCGCAGGTCCAGCCCTGGTTCAGTTCGCCGACCAGATTCTCCTTCGGCACTTTCACATCGTCGAAGAAGACCTGGTTGACCTCCTGCATGCCGGGCGTGGATTCATCAATGGTGACAATCGGCGTAACGGTGACGCCCGGCGACTTCATGTCGATCAGCAGGAAGGAAATACCTTCCTGCGGCTTCTTGGTCTGCGCCGTGCGCACCAGGCAGAAGATCATGTCGGCATGCTGGGCTTCGGAGGTCCAGATCTTGCTGCCGTTGCACAGGAAGTGATCGCCCTTGTCCTCGGCCTTCATCTGCAGGCTGGCAAGATCGGAACCCGCGCCCGGCTCGGAATAGCCCTGGCACCACCAGACATTGCTGGCGAGGATATCGGGCAGGTATTTCTTCTTCTGTGCCTCGGTGCCGAACTTCATGATCACCGGCGCCAGCATGCGCGGGCCGAAGGGCACCGTGATCGGCGCACCGGCCGAGCTCATTTCCTGTTCGTAGATATAGCGCTGGGTCGGTGTCCAGCCCGGGCCGCCGTATTCCACCGGCCAGTTCGGCGCCAGCCAGCCGCGCTCGTTCAGCGCCTTCTGCCAGCGGATATGCAGATGCTTGGCGATATAGCCGGTGCGAGTACGCGCCATGGCCGCACGCATCTCGGCATCGAATTTCTCGGCGATGAAGGCGCGCACATCGTCGCGGAACTTCAGTTCGTCAGTGGTGAAATTCAGATCCATGGTTTCGCTCCCGGCTTTTATTTCCGCCAGAGTATAACAGGTCCGGCGCCGCGCAAGACTGCCGGCACGGCATGACGCAGCGTCAAGTCAAGATCGGGCATCAAGTGCCATTGTTTTGAACGGCTTCGTGACCGGCGGCGGCCTTGAACTGTCTCGGCGCCATCCCGGCGCCGCGGGTAAAGAATCGAGTGAAATAGGCCGGATCGCGGAAGCCCAGCGCATAGCCGGCCTCGGCGATTGTCATCGAGGTGTAGAGCAGGTTGCGCTTGGCCTCGATCAGCAGCCGGGCATGGATCACGTCCAGGGGTGCCTTCTCGGCAACCCGGCGGCAGGCCGCGGTCAGCCGCTTTTCCGTCACGGCCAGATCCTGGGCATAGGCGCTGACCGGGCGATGATCGCGGTAATGGGTTTCGACCAGGCCGCGGAACCGGGCAAACAAAACCGCATCGGCATCCCGCGCCAGGGCGGCCTGACGATCCGCCTGCCGCAACCGCGCCTGGGCCACAAAGATCAGGCGGGTATGTGCGGCAATCGCGGCCAGGCTGCCGAGCCCAGGGTTGCGGAATTCCTCGGCAATAGCGGCAAACTGCCTGTGCAGGCCGGCGGCCATGGCCTCGTTGCCATCCAGTGGCAGCAGCATTGCCTCGGCCATCGCCGGCCCGATCTCGGCATCGCGGGGCCCGAGAATTTCACCGGCGAAGCTGTCAGACAGAGTCACCACCCAGCCTTCAGTGCCGGGCCGGAAGCGATAGCCATGCACCACGCCGGGCGGCACGGTCACCAATGCAGGCGCGCGAAAATCCTGCGCCAGGCTATCAGCCCGCAATTCGCCGCCACCACCGACAGCCAGCAGCAGCTGGAACAGGTTGGAATGTCGATGCGGCGCTATGTACCAATCGTGCAAGATACTGCGAGCAGGGATGGTTTCGACATGCAGGAAATGCAGTCCCGCGTCCTTGTCGGCCTCACCATATAAGAAGAATTTTGGAATATTATCAGTCATTTAATAGATTTCACCGGCGCCACATTCGCCGCCTTGGCAATATCGCCTCGCCACGGCTCTTAGGCCTAAAAGTACAAGACAAAGGCCGCTGCGTCCATTTCCCTGATCGCCGCTTCGCGCCATCTTCGCTTCGGGCCACGGAATGCCGGCCCTCAGTCTGGGAGAGGAAAAATCATGCGTACCCAAGTCGGTATCATCGGCGCCGGCCCGGCCGGGCTGCTGCTGTCGCATCTGCTGCATCTCGTCGGCATCGAGTCCGTGATCCTGGAAGCGCGCGACCGCCCCTATGTCGAGGGCCGCATCCGCGCTGGCGTGCTGGAACAAGGCACCGTCGATGTCCTGAACGACACCGGCCTTGGCGCCCGCATGAACACGGAGGGCCTGCTGCATCACGGCACCACGCTGCGCTTCCGTGGCCGCAATCACCATATCGATTTCGTCGACCTCACCGGCAAGGCCGTGATGGTCTATGGCCAGCATGAAGTGGTGAAAGACATCATCGCCCAGCGCCTGGCCGATGGCGGCAAGATCGTGTTCGAGGCCGCCGATGTGGCCGCGCACGGCATCGAGAGCGACGCGCCTTCGATCACCTGGCGCGACAAAGATGGCAAGGACTATACGCTCGACTGCGATTTCATCGCCGGTTGCGACGGTTTCCACGGCATCTGCCGGCCGGCCATTCCGGCCGCGCTGCAGCAGAATTACGAGCGCGTCTATCCCTTCGGCTGGCTTGGCATCCTGGCGCGGTCCAAGCCGGTGCAGGAAGAGCTGATCTACAACCTGCATGACCGAGGTTTCGCGCTGTTCAGCATGCGCACGCCGGAGATCACCCGCCTCTATCTGCAATGCCAGCCCGATGAAGACATCGCCAACTGGTCCGATGACCGCATCTGGGCAGAGTTGCATCACCGCCTGGAGGGTGAGGACCGGCTGAAACTGGCGGAAGGCCCGATCTTGCAGAAGAGCGTGACACCAATGCGCAGTTTCGTCAGCACGCCGATGCGGCATGGCCGGTTGTTCCTGGCCGGCGACTCCGCCCATATCGTGCCGCCGACCGGCGCCAAGGGCATGAATCTGGCAGTGGCCGATGTGCGCTATCTGTCCCGCGCACTGGACGCCTATTACAAGAAGAACAGCAGCGATCTGCTGGGCAGCTATTCGGATCTCTGCCTGCGCCGGATTTGGAAGGCGCAGCGGTTCTCTTGGTGGATGACCTCTCTGTTGCACAAGTTCGACGAGCGCAACGCCTTCGAGAACGAAGTTCAGCTGTCAGAATTGGACTACGTGGTCAGCTCACGCGCCGCAAAGACATCACTGGCCGAGAATTATGTCGGCTTGCCGTTTGAGGATCAGTAAGTCCTAGGCGGCAACCGCCTCGCTCAGCCGCACGCAGCGGGCTGCATGGCCCGGTCCGATCTCCACCACTTCGGGCGGCGCCACCATGCAGGCGGCGGCGGCATGCTTGCAGCGTGGCGCGAAGGAGCAGCCCGGCGGCAAGGCAGCCAGATCCGGCGGCGCCCCCGGAATGGCATCCAGTCGCGCGCCTGACATGGCGTCATGCGCGCGTGAAGCCAGAAGGCCTTGGGTATAAGGATGACGCGGATTGCGGATGATGTCTCGCACGCTGCCGGTCTCGACGATGCGACCGGCATACATCACCGCCACACGGTCGGCGACCTCGACAGCAACACCGATGTCATGCGTCACCAGAATCACCGAAAGGCCGAGTTCGCGCTGCAATTCGCGCAACAGCAGCAAAATCTGAATCTGGACCGTGGCATCCAGTGCCGTGGTCGGTTCGTCGGCCAGCAGGATCTGCGGGTTGCAGGCGAGCGCCAGGGCGATCATGGCGCGCTGGCGCATGCCACCCGACATTTCATGCGGAAACGCCTGCAGGCGACGTTCGGGCGATGGAATCTTCACCTTCTGCAGCAGGGCCAGTGCGCGGGCATGGGCCTCGGCATTGGACACCGGCTCATGGCGGCGAATGGCCTCCGTGATCTGGGCACCGACAGTATAGACCGGGTCGAGGGCCAGCAGCGGCTCCTGGAAAATCATCGAAGCCACCTTGCCACGATAATCGGCCAGCGCACGCCCGGACAGTTTGAGGATATCCTGCCCTGCGGCCACCACACTGCCACTCATCCTGGTACGCTTCCTGGGGTGCATGTTGAGCAGAGAGCGCAGTGTCACGCTCTTCCCGGAGCCGGACTCGCCCAGCAAAGCCACCACTTCACCGCGCTGAACCGATAGCGTCACGCCATTCACGGCATGCACGGGTTTGCGACCACCGGTGAAGGTCACATTCAGGTCGCGGATATCGATCATCGGCATATCGGTCATTCCGCCGCCTCCGCTGTGGGTGCAGATGCATGACCCGAGCCGGGCTGGCGCATCAGGCAGGAAACACGCTGACCACTGGCCACTTCGGCCAGTTCCGGCGCCACCTTGCTGCAGATATCACTGACAAAGCTGCAGCGCGTGTGAAACCGGCAGCCCGGCGGCGGGTTGATCGGGTTGGGCGGATCGCCATAAAGCGGCGCTTCCAGTGTGCGGTCGTCGGGGTCCATTGCCGGCATCGAAGCCAGCAAGGCCGCGCTGTAGGGATGCGCCGGACGCTCGAAAATCGCATCGGCAGCGCCGATCTCGGCCACCTTGCCGAGATACATCACCATGACGCGGTCGGCCATGAACCGGACCACGTTGAGGTCATGCGAGATGAAGATATAGGTAAGCCCGAATTCTTCCTTCAGATCGAGCAGCAGATTGAGCACCTGCGCCTCGACCGATTTATCCAGTGCCGATACGGCCTCGTCGAGGATCACCAGGCGCGGCTCCAATGCAAGAGCGCGGGCGATGTTGATGCGCTGGCGCTGACCGCCGGAGAGTTCATGCGGATACCGGCCGGCAAAACGGTGCGGCTCCAGGCCTACCCGGGCCAGCAGATCATGCGCGCGGGCGAGCGCCTCGCGGCGTGGCACACCATGCACCCGTGGCGCGAAGGCAATCGAATCCTCGATGGTGAGGCGCGGATTCAAGGATGCATAGCTGTCCTGGAACACCATCTGCACCTGGCGACGGTATTCCGACAGCGAAACATCATGCCCGACGCTTTCGCCATCGAAGACGATCTGGCCCTGATCAGGCTGGATCAGATGCATCAGCAGGCGGGCAGTAGTGGATTTGCCGCAGCCGGATTCGCCGACGATACCCAGCGTCTCGCCCTTCAGCAGCTCGAAATCCACGCCATCCACGGCGCGCACCACGGTGTTGCTGCGCCCGAGCAGGCCCTTGCCGACCGGGAAATGCTTGATCAGGCCCTGGACAGTCAACAGCGGCTGGCGCGGGCCGCCGCGATCCCGGGCATCCGCCGTGGTATCAGTCATCGCGCTCATTGCCGCACATCCATGGCCGTACGCAGGCCATCGGAGAACAGGTTGAAGGAGATCGAGGTGATAAAGATCATCACGCCCGGCAACGCAGCCACCAGCGGATTGACGTAGATCGCCGTGCGCAGGGTGTTCAGCATCAGGCCCCATTCCGGTTCCGGCGGACGCACGCCAAGGCCGAGGAAACTGAGACCCGAGGCCAGGATCATCGACACCGAGATCAGGCTGGTGGCATAGACAAAGATCGGGCTCAGCACATTGCCTAGCACATGCACCCGCACGATGGTGAAACCACCGGCGCCACTGGCGCGCGCTGCCTCGACATAGTCGCGGTTACGTACCTGGGTGGTCACGCTTTCGGCGACACGGGTGATCGGGGGAATGAACACGATGGTCAGCGACACCAGCGCATTGGTCAGGCCAGCTCCCAGTGCCCCCGACAAAGCAACGGCCAGCAGCACAGAAGGAAAGGCATAGAAAATGTCGATCGTACGCATGATCACGGTATTCAGCTTGCCGCCGATATAGCCCGCGCAAATGCCCAGGCCGGACCCGATCACGAAAGCGGCCAGAACTGGCGTGACGCCCATGAACAGCGACAGTCGCGCGCCGAAGATCAGTCGCGAGAGCATATCGCGGCCCAATTCATCGGCGCCGAGCGGATAACCAGGTGTACCGACCGGGCGCAGGCGGCGCAGCATGGAGCCGCGCACCGGATCGGCCGGTGCCAGATAGGGTGCGAAGATCGCCATCAGCACCAGCGCCACAATGATCACCAGAGCGATCATGGCAACCGGATCGCGACTGATCCGGCGCACCACGCCGCGCCAGTAGCCCTCGGAAACCTGGATCGGGGCGATCGTGACCTTGCCGTCCAAAGCGCCAATAGCCATCGCTCAAGCCCTTTGGATGCGCGGATCAAGTGCCGTTTGCAGCACATCGACCAGCAGGTTGAGCAAAACGAAAAACATCGCCAGCACCAGAATGGTACCCTGCAGCAGCGGCAGATCGCGCTGGAAGATGGCGGCATTCAGCAGGAAGCCGGTGCCGGGCCAGGAGAACACCGTCTCGATCAGGATCGAACCGCCAAGCAGATAGCCCAACTGGAGCCCCATCACGGCAAGCGCCGTCGGCGCGGTGTTCTTCACCACATGGCGGAAGATGCCACGATCCATCAGGCCCTTGGCGCCCAGCGCCTGGACGAATTCCTGCGACAGAATTTCGGCCACCAGGGCGCGGATGGTGCGGGCGATCACGCCCATCGGGATCACCGACATGGTGATGGCCGGCAGGATAAGGTGGCGGATATGTTCCCAGTTCCAGGCCCAGTCGGCCGAGCCGCCGGGGCCGGCCCCGGTGGCCGGCAGCCAGTTGAGCTGCACCGAAAAGATGATGACCAGCACCATGCCGAGCCAGTAATGCGGCACGCTGACGCCGAGCACCGAGAGTGCCGAGGCGATGCGATCCACGGCCGAACCGCGATAATAGCCAGCAACAAAACCGAACAGGCAGCCAAAGAAGAAGCCGATAGCCGTGGCCACAGCGGAAAGGATCAGGGTGTTGCTGACGGCTCGGGAAACCTCGGTCAGCACGGCGCGACCGCTGGCAATCGAGGTGCCGAGATCGCCGATCATGACCTTGCCAAGCCAGATCACGTATTGCACCGGCAGCGGCTTGTCGAAGCCATAGGCTGCGCGCATGGCGGCCTGCTGTTCGGCACTGGCATCGATCGGCATCACAGCGGTGAGCGGATCGCCGGGTGTGATATGCACCAGCAGGAAGCAGACGACGCTGACGCCGAAGGCAACCGGCAGCACATACAGCAGCCGCTTGAGGGTATAAATCAGCATGGGCGGTCCGTCATGGGGCTACGGAAAAAATTGCAACAGCCGGCCCCGCTGAACGGGGCCGGCTGCCGCGATCACTTCGCCATCGTGATCGGCGAGAAGTCCTGGAACCAGTTCTGCGCCTGCACGAAGCCTTTCACCTTGGTGCTCATCGCACGGGCGTTGACGTCGTGGGTCACCATCAGGAACAGCGCTTCATTGACATACTTCTCATGCACCTTCTGCAGAACCTTGTCCTGCTCCTTGGCATCGAAGGTGTTGCGAACGTCGTTGAACAGCTTGTCCATCTCCGGGTCGCAGTAATGGCCCCAGTTGGTGCCGTTCGGCGCCACCAGGTTGCACTGCAGATGGCGGATGAAGCCGGTGAACGGATCCTGGATGAAGTAGGTGAAGTTGATCGAAGTGCCGCCGCGTGCGCTTTCGCTTTTCGCGCCAGCACGCCAGATGTTGATCAGCTGGTTCCACTCCACCACTTCAAAGTCGATCTGGATGCCGATCTCGGCCAGGCTCTGCTGGACGAATTCGTTCATCGGCAGCGGCAGCATCTGACCCGAGCCCGAGGGCGAGATCAGCGCCTTGGTCTTGAGCGGCTTGCCGGGGCCATAACCGGCTTCCTGCATCAGCTTCTTGGCTTCGGCCAGATCGTACTTCACCTTGAAGGTCGGATTGCCGAACCACTGATTGCCCGGCGGCACGAAGCCTTCGGCCGGGATCATCAGGCCGCCCAGCAGTTCCTTCAGGGCCATGCGGTCGATTGCCAGATTGGCGGCCTTGCGCACGCGGATATCGTTCCAGGGCGAACCTTCGGCACGCGAGAGATGCCAGGTCCAGTTATGCGGATAGGCATTGGTGACAATGGTCAAACCGGCCTGCTTCAGCGAGGCCACCGCATCGGGCGCCGGCGCTTCGATCCAGTCGACCTGACCGGACCGCAGGGCGGCCACACGGGCATTCGGCTCGGGCAGCGGCAGCAGCACGATCTTGTCGAGCTTCGGCACCCGCGCCTTGTCCCAGTAGGCGGCATTGGGCGACAGCTCGGCGCGCTCGCGCGGTACGAAGGCGGTCAGCTTCCAGGGGCCGGTGCCCGACGGCGTCTTGGCAAATTCATCCCAGCTCTTGCCGAGCTTCTCCCATTGCGCCGGCGACGACATCATCACCCAGGCAATCTGGTAGGGCAGCGTCGCATCCGGAGTCTTGGTAACAATCTCGACCGAATACTTGCCGGTCACCTTGTAGCTGGCGACGGCGGGAATGCGCGACAGACCCTGGGCCGACTGGCGCGGATCGAATTGCGGCACATCCTTCTTCAGCAGCTTGTCGAGGTTCCAGACCACGGCATCCGCGGTGAATTCACTGCCATCATGGAATTTCACGCCTTCGCGCAGGGTGAAGGTCCACTTGGTCTTGTCCGTGGCGTCGACGCCCCAGCTGGTCGCCAGACCAGGCGTCAACACTGATGGCTTGTCGAATTTGCTCATGTCCCAGTTGATCAGGCCGTCATAGACCGTATAGCCCATGAAGCGCATGCCCTCGCCGCCCTGGTCGGTCTGACCGGTGGTGAGCGGAATGTCGGAGGCTGTCATACCGATGCGCAGTACGCCCTGCGCCTGCGCCGACACAGCCGTCAGCCCAGTAAGGGCCGCAGCAGCCAGCAACGACAGCAGAAACGGAGAAGTCTTTTTGTGAGCCATGTGTTCACCCCGGGTTGGTATTGGGGATGAAGACGCAAGGTCCGTGCCACAGGGCAAACAGCTGATTCGACGCACACAAATGAAAGCGCCTGCGTGTCCTGCCCAACCCGAGGCCAGTGTTGCCTCAGAATTGGGCAGGACGGGGGAAACTCAGACCGGCACCTGCTGATGGCAGGGCTGCTTCGCTTCATAAGCACCGGCGATACGATAGAGCATCGCCTCATCGAAGGGTTTACCGATCAACTGGAAGCCTATCGGCAGGCCGCCACGCACGAAGCCGGCCGGTACCGTCATGGCCGGCAGGCCAAGATAATTGATCGGCCGAGTCAGTCGGGTCAGCGCGGCAATCGTCTTGGCGGCTTCCGGTTTGCCGGCCACATCGGTTTCTTCGATGGTCGGCGCCGGACGATCGGCCACCGGTGCGAAAACCGCATCGGCCCCGTTCATGGCCTTGAGAAAAGCGGCTGTCGCCTCGCTGCGCCAGCGCTGCGAGTCGATGTAATCCGCCGCACTGACCGCCAGGCCGTTTTCCAGCCTTCCGCGCACCTGGTCGCTGTAGAGATTGGGCCGGGTCCGCAGCCAGGAGGCATGCAAAGCCGCGGCCTCGGCCGAGATCATCACAAAGGAGGCCGCCGTCACCATCTCCATGTCCGGCGGCGTCATCTCCACAATCTTGACCCCCAGCTTGGACAGGAGTTTCAGAGCCGCTTCCAGACACTCGGCACTGGGCTTGTTCAGCTTGTCCCAGAAATAGCGACGCGGGACGGCCAGCTTCAGCCCGCGCACGGCACCGGACTTCGCCGCTGCGACATAGGCGCCCACCGCCTGCATGCTGGCAGTGGGATCGCGTGGATCGGCACCGGCGAGAATTTCCATCAGCAGGGCGCTGTCTTCGACGCGCCGCGTCAGCGGCCCGACCGTATCGAGCGAAAAACTGAGCGGCATGGCAGCCGCACGGCTGACACGTCCCCAGGTCGGCTTCATGCCAACCAGGCCGCAGTAATGCGCCGGTTGACGGATCGAACCGCCGGTATCGGAGCCCAGAGCACCAAACACCATACGCGCAGCCACGGCCGCTGCAGAACCACTGGAGGAACCACCGGTGATGCGGTCGGTGTTCCACGGGTTATGGGCATGGCCGTAGTGATAATTGTGGCCCGTGGGGCCAAAGGCGAATTCGGCCATGTTGAGCCGGCCGAGATCGAGCGCGCCTTCGGCATCCAGACGCTGCAGGGCCGTCGCCGTTTCGGTCGCTTTCCAGTGCCGGCGGATTGCCGAGCCGCAGGAGGTTTCCTTGCCAGCGCGATAATACATGTCCTTGTGTGCCAGTGGCACACCGGCAAGCCGGCCGAGCTTGGCACCGCGCTTGCGCGCACGATCAACCGCCTTGGCCGCCTTCAGGGCTGCATCGGCCTCCAGCTTGAGAAAGGCATTCACCCGGGGTTGCCAGTCGGTGATGCGGGCCAGGCAGGCCTCGGTCAGTGCCTGCGCGGTCACCTTGCCCTGTGCCACCGCGCGGGCAGCATCGGCCAGGCCCATCAGGGCCAGATCGGGTTTCGGCATAGCTTTCTGCACGGCTTTCTTCACGGTCTTTTTCATCACCGCTTCCCCTTCTTCATCTCGACCGGCGCCGCCGGAAACAGGCCCGGTTCGCGCTCGAAGGCCAGCTTCTGTGCCTGAGTCCGGAATTTCGCCGTGGCGACACCCAGCGTGCCGGCAATGATATCGGCGCGACCCGGACGCAGCAGTATGCCAGCCTCGGCAAACATGCCGGCGATCAGGGGCGGCTGCAGGGCGGCGGCGGCCTTGGCCGGCGGGGTCAGTGGTGTGATATTGGCTTTCTTCTTCGCGGATTTCATGGCGGTGGCTCGGCTCCCTTGCGCGCGGTGATCAGGCCATAATGCTGCGGCATGCGATGAACCGCAAAGTTGAATGTAGTATTTTTATAGCTGGCGCAGGCATCGAGGTCGCAGCAGGCCACCGCTAGCTCGTCCCCATCGGTGCGCGTGGCCGCCACCGTGACGCCAGACGGCGCGATGATCTGGCTGCCGCCGATCATCGGCACCCCCTCCTCATTGCCGGCCTTGGCCACGCCGACCACCCAGCTGCCATTCTGGTAGGCGCCGGCCTGCATCGACAGCTGATTGTGGAACAGCGAGAGATCGTCATGCTCGGGCGCCGGCGCATTATGCACCGGCGTATTGTAGCCGAGCAGGATCATCTCGGCCCCCTGCAGACCCATCACGCGATAGGTTTCCGGCCAGCGCCGGTCGTTGCAGATCGCCATGCCGAGAATGCCGCCGAAGCCGCGCCAGACCTTGAAGCCGGTATCGCTGATATCGAAGTAGCGTTTTTCCAGGTGCTGGAAGCGGCGCCAGGGTTCGTGCTCGGCATGGCCCGGCAGATGCACCTTGCGGTATTTGCCAATGATCGCGCCATCCTTGCCAACCAGGATCGCCGTATTGAAATGTTTGCCTTCCGGTGTCAGCTCGGCATAGCCGAGATAGAAACCGAGGCCGAGGCGCTTTGCTTCATCGAACAGCGGCTGGGTTTGCGGCCCGGGCATATCCCGTTCAAAGAAGCTGTCAATTTCGGCCTGGTCGGTCATGAACCAGCGCGGAAAGAAGGTGGTCAGTGCCAGTTCTGGAAACACCACAAGATCGCAACCCATGCGCCGGGCCTCGCGCAGATGCGCGATCAGGCGTTCGGTCACCATGCTGCGCGTATCCTTGCGCGCGATAGGGCCGAGCTGGGCCGCCCCGATCGTGACCAGACGTGCCATGTCAGCCCTGTCCTTTCAGGATGTCTTGCGGCTTCAATCCAACAATCTGCTCATAGACCGCTGGATCGGTGGCCCCCTCGCTGCCGAACACCAGAATGCGCGAAGCTGCATCGAGCTTCAGGGCCGCCGCCATATCGGGCTGCTGTCGCGCCGCAAGTGCACCAGCCAGCCCAGCCACCGCGGATTCACCCGCCACGACTGCCGTATCCGGCCGTGCCAAACGGCGCATCAGATCGGCCGCAGCCGCATCCGATACCGTCATGAAAACATCGGCGCCGGCCGAAAGGATATCCCAGGCAATCAGCGAAACCTCGCCGCAGGCAAGCCCGGCCATGATCGTATCCAGCGCGCCTTCCACCACAACCGGCTGCCCGGCGCGGGCACTGCGATAGAGGCAATCGGCCTTGTCGGGCTCGACAACGATGAAGCGCGGGCGCGCCGGTCCCAGTGTTTCCCACAGATAGGCCAGCATGGCCGCCGCCAGTCCGCCGACACCGCCCTGCACGAAAACATGGGTGGGAAGCTGTGGTGCCTGCGCCAAGGCCTCGGCGGCCATCACCGAATAACCCTGCATCACATCGCGCGGAATATCGCGATAACCCGGATAGGACGTATCGGAAATCACGATCCAGCCCTGCGCAGCGGCATCCTGCTGTGCCTGCCGCACGCTGTCATCATAGTTACCCGCCGTGCGCACCATTCGGGCACCATAGGCCGCAATCGCCGCTTCGCGACCGGCACTGACCAGAGCATGGATGTAGATGACGCAGGCACAGCCGAACAATGAAGCACCCCAGGCAACCGAACGACCGTGATTGCCATCGGTGGCGCAGGTGACGGTCACTGTCGCGACGATATCGCGGTAGCGGCCGGCCAGCAGGTCGGCCGGCGCAATATCCTGCACAGATTTGCCAAGCGCGTCGGCCACGGCATGCTGCAGCTGCCGCATGACCGCATAGGCGCCACCCAGAGCCTTGAAGCTGCCCAAACCGAAGCGTCCGCCCTCGTCCTTGTACCAGATCGCGCCCAGGCCGTTTTCCGCCGCCAGCGCTTTCAGATCGCGCAGCGGCGTTGGCGCAAAGCCCGGCCAGGCCGAGATTTCGGCCTTTGCCGTGGCATGGGCCGCAATCGACTGAATCGCCATCAGCGACTGCGGATACGGCGCGGCAGGATCATTCGTCGGGTTCAGGAAAAATTCAGCCGGCATGGCAGAGACAGACCAATTGTTTCGACCTGCCTAGCAAGGAACCTGCCAAGTCGGTTTGAGGCGGCGCAGCCGCGCTATCGGCTGGCCTCATAGCCAGCCAGTACCGCCGCGAGATTGACACCCAGAATATCGGAGAGATAGCCGCCTTCCTGCACCAGCGTGGTGGGCAGGCCGATGCGGGCGATGGCGCCGCCGATCTGGCGGAAACCGTCCGTGGTGATTTTCAGGCCCTGCAACGGATCGGCTTCCGAGGCATCCAGCCCCAGCGCCACCACCAGCGCGCCCGGTGCGAAAGCCTTGATGGTTTTTACGGCACGATCCAGGGCCTTCATATAATCGGCATCGCCGGTGCCAAGCGGCAACGGGATGTTCAGATTGGCGCCCTGCCCCGCGCCGGCGCCGGTTTCATGGGCATAGCCGACGAAGAAGGGATAATAGCTGCCCGGATGGGCATGGATCGACACGGTCAGCACATCGGCGCGATCATAGAAAATGCCCTGGGTGCCATTGCCGTGATGTACGTCGACATCGAGAATGGCAACGCGTTCGTGTTTCTGGCGCAGATGTGCCGCGGCAATCGCGCTGTTGTTGAGGTAGCAGAAGCCGCCCGCCATATCGCGATAGGCATGATGCCCCGGCGGGCGGCAGAGCGCATAGATCGTGTCCTCGCCATCCAGCACCATCTGTGCCGCCGTGGTGGCCACATCGGCCGCCGCACAGGCCGCGGCAAAGGTGCCGGCGCCGATCGGGCAGGCGGTATCCGCAGTATGCCAGCCCAGCTTGCCGACAATACCGGTGGGGTAGCTGGCGGCCTCGCCGCGCTGGGCATGGATGTTGGGGATCATTTCGCTGTTGGAATCGCCCAGCGCGCGCCATTCCTCGAAGCCGGTTTCTAGGAAGGCCAGATAATCCGGGCTGTGGATCCGCGCCCGCGGGCCCGCACCGAAGCTCTGCGCCGGCACAATGGTGTGCTTACCGCTGTTCAGACCATTCAAAAGACGCGCGGCACGCTCAGGCTGCTCGGTGGTCTTGCGCACCACGCCGCGCACCAGGAAGAATTGCGGGTCGTGGCTCTGGTGAGCATCGCTGTAGACGGCTTTCACGAAACTTTCTCCGTTGTCTGGTTGGACGGCAGATTGCGCACCAGCTGCGCGACACCACGCCAGGCATCGCCAAGATGGTATTCGACGCCACCCTGGATCTGCGCGGCATCGCCGGTTTCGATGGCCGCCAGCAAGGGTTCATGGGTCTGCGCAATGCGCTGGGGATCATCGTAGAGGCGACCGATCAGGCCGATCACGATGCGCAATTCCGATGCAAGATCGTCGAACAGCTTGAGAAGCCGCCGGTTACCGGAGATTTCGCAGATCAGCCGGTGAAACCGGTAATCCTCCTCCACCTGACGCGCCGGATCGTTGATTGCCGCCGTTTCGTGCAGGACATCGAGCTGACGCCTAAGCGCCAGACGGTTTTCCGGCGTCATCCGCTGCGCCGCCAGCACGGCGGCATGCTTTTCGATGCAGATGCGCAGATCATAGAGATCGTCGATTTCGTCGGGCGCATGGGTGCGCACGGAAAAACCGCGGCCCGGAATGCTGACCAGCAATCCCTGACTTTCCAGCAATCGTCCGGCCTCGCGCACCGGCGCCCGGCTGACTCCCAGTTCACGCGCGACGGCGGCCTCGGCCACCTTGGCGCCGGGAGGAATCTGACCGGAAATAATGGCATCGGTGAGCGCGCGGGCAATCTGCGTGACCAGATCCTGGCTCACGATGGCGGGCAGACCAACCGGCTTGGAAGCGAGTCGCATTGCGCTATGTCCTTGATCTGTTTCTCTATCCCACAAATTGTCGACTGTCGACACTTTTCGATTGCGAGTCATTTCAAGCACATGACAGTATGTCGCACCGTTTTCCGGAGGCGAGACTTATGACGGCATCCATTCGTGCGTTGAATAGCAGCCACGACCTGACCTGGCAGACCAAAGTCGATCTCGCGGCGGCCTATCGCCTGATTCATCGCCACGGTCTGGATGACAGCATCTACACACATATCTCGGCCCGCCTGCCCGGCGGCCATGACCGCTTCCTGATCAATCCCTACGGCATGCGGTTCGAGGAGGTGAAGGCCTCCAACCTCGTCACCGTCGATATCAACGGCAAGGTGATCGAGGATCCTCTGGGCCTGGACATCAATCCGGCCGGCTTCACCATTCACAGTGCCATTCACTCCGCGCGCCCCGATGTGGTCTGCGTGTTGCACACCCATACCGTGGCCGGTGTCGCCGTGTCCTGCCAACAGGATGGGCTGCTGCCGCTCAATCAGTGGTCAATGCAGTTCCATGGCCGCATCGCCTATCACACCTATGAGGGCATCGCGCTTGACCTGGATGAACGCCAGCGCCTGATCGCCGATCTGGGCGACAAGTCGGTGTTTATCCTACGCAACCACGGCCTGCTGACCTGTGGTCGGTCCGTATCGGAAGCTTTCAAGCTGATGTTCAACCTGGAGCGGTCCTGCCGCGCGCAGCTCGCCATCCAGTCGGCGGGCGCACCGGTCGTGCAGGCCCCGCCGGGCATTCCAGAAAAAACAGCCGGTCAATATGCCAAGGGCTATGACCGCGTAGAGGCCGGAAATGGCCCGGATATTGAATGGGAGGCTTTCAAGCGGATGTTGGAGCGTACCGATCCCGACTACTGCACCTGAACCACGACCATTGCCACAGAGGGGGTTTGCTGTGCTGAAGAAAAGCTTGCTAGGTCTACTGATTGCCACCGGTATTGCCACGTGCATTGCCGAAGGCGCCATGGCGCAAACACCGAAAGCCGGTGGCGTTGCCAATGTCATCATCCAGCCGGAACCGCCGGGCCTGATGCTGGCCATCACTCAGAACGGCCCGACCCAGATGGTGTCCGGCAATATCTATGACGGCCTGCTGCGTTATAGCCCGAAGCTGGAGCCCCTGCCGGGTCTCGCCGAAAGCTGGACCATCACCGATGAAGGCAAGACCTACACCTTCAAGCTGACCAAAGATGCCTCCTGGCATGATGGCAAGCCGTTTACGGCTGCCGACGTGCTGTTCACCGTCGAATTTATCAAGCAGACCAACCCGCGCGCGCGCGCCAATCTGGCGCAGGTCGAAAGCGTCACGGCGCCGGACCCCTATACCGTGGTGTTCAAGCTGAAGCAGGCTTTCGGCCCGTTCATCGGCATTTTCGAGGTCGGCTCAATGCCGATGGTGCCCAAGCACATCTATGACGGCATCGACTGGAAGACCGCGCCTGCGAACAACACGCCGATCGGCACCGGCCCCTACATGTTCAAGGAATGGCAGAAGGGCTCCTTCATCAAGCTGGTGAAGAACCCGAAGTATCACGTCAAGGGCAAGCCCTATCTGGATGAGATCTACTGGCACGTCATTCCTGATGCTGCCGCCCGCTCGGTTGCCTTTGAAACCGGCAAGGTCGATATCCTGCCCGGCGGCTCGGTCGAGAATTTCGACGTGCCGCGCCTGAGCAAGCTGAAAGACGTCTGCGTCACTGGTAAGGGCTGGGAATATTTCGGCCCGCTGGCCTGGATGTGGTTGAACAACCGCCAGGGCCCGACCGCGAACAAGCTGTTCCGTCAGGCCGTGATGTATGCCCTCGACCGCGACTTCGCCAAGAATGTGGTGTGGAACGGTCTGGGTGAAGTGGCTGTTGGCCCGATTTCGTCCTCGACCCGCTTCTTCGACAAAAGCCTGGCCAAGTACAAGTACGATCCGGCCAAGGCCAAGGCCCTGCTGAAGGAAGCCGGCTACAAGGGCGAGAAGGTGCGCTTCATGCCGTTGCCCTATGGCGAGACCTGGACCCGCTGGGGTGAGGCCGTGCGCCAGAACCTCCAGGATGTGGGCATCAATCTCGAAGTCGTCGCCACCGACGTGCCTGGCTACAACCAGAAGCTCGGCGAATGGGATTACGACATCGGCTTCAGCTATCTCTACCAGTATGGCGATCCGGCGCTCGGTGTCGGCCGCAGCTATGTCAGCACGAACATCGCCAAGGGTTCGCCGTTCAACAATGTTGAAGGCTACTCCAATCCGGAAGTCGACCGGCTGTTTGCTGAAGCCGCTGTCGCCTTCCCCGATTCCAAGCGCCAGGAACTCTACAATCAGGTCACCAAGATTCTGATCGACGAGGTTCCGGTTGCCTGGCTGCTGGAACTGGAATTCCCGACCATTACCAAGTGCAAGGTCAAGGATCTTGTCACCACCGGTATTGGCGTGAATGACGGCTTCCGCGACGCCTGGATCGACAAGTAAGCAGCGCGTTCCGCCTGCGACAGCATCGGCTGTCGCAGGCGGTTTTCTGCTTAATACAGCCTTCCCCGCTTTCCCAGATTGCCCTGATGCTGTCATTTGTCGCCCAGCGCCTTATCAAGGCGGTGATCGTCCTGCTGGCGATCGTCGTCCTCAACTTCTTCCTGATCCGCGCCGCACCCGGCGATCCGGCTACGGTGATGGCCGGTGAAGCCGGCGCCACCGACGAGCTGTTCGTCGCCCAGCTGCGCGAGAAGTTCGGCCTCGACCGGCCGATGCACGAACAGTTGTTTTTCTATGTGAAGGGTATCGTCACCTTCGATCTCGGGTTCTCCTTCCGCCAGCAGATGCCGGTCTCGAAGCTGATCCTCGACCGCCTGCCCGCCACCCTGCTGCTGACCGGCACCGCCTTCATGATCTCGCTTGGCATGGGCGTCCTGCTTGGCGGCATGGCGGCGCGTCGCGCCGGTCGCTGGACCGATACGCTGATCACGACATTTTCCATGGTGTTTTACGCCACGCCGCTGTTCTGGGTGTCGCTGATGGGCATCCTGCTCTTCTCGGTGACGCTCGACTGGCTGCCCAGCTTTGGCTACGAGACCGTCGGCGCCGGCTATACCGGCCTGCGTCATGTCAGTGATGTCGCCGCCCATCTGGTGTTGCCGGCATCGGCGCTTGGCCTGTTTTTCATGGCCACCTATACCCGCATGACCCGTGCGTCGATGCTGGAGGTTTCCCGCCTCGACTTCGTCAAGACGGCGCGCGCCAAGGGCCTGGGGGATCGCGTCATTCAGCGCCGTCATATACTGCGCAACGCTCTGCTGCCGGTGGTAACCCTGGCCGGCCTGCAGGCCGGCACGCTGGTTGGCGGTGCGGTCCTCACCGAGACCGTATTCGCCTGGCCCGGCATCGGCCGCCTGATGTATGACGCACTGATCCAGCGCGATTACAACCTGCTGCTCGGTGTCTTCGTCGTGTCCTCGGCCATGGTGCTGGCCTTCAACCTGATCACCGACCTGATCTATCGCCTGGTCGATCCGCGTATCGAGATGAACACATGAGCAGCTTCTGGAAAACCCTGCTGCGGCATCCCGGCGCGGTGATCGGCCTGGTCATCATGGCGGCTGTGCTGTTCATTGCGATTTGTGGCCCGCTGTTATTCCCCACCTCGCCCTGGCGCATGGTGCAACGGCCCTTCCTGGCGCCGATGGTGGTGCCCGGCTTCCCGTTCGGTACTGATGCGCTGGGGCGCGATGTCGCCGCCGGCCTGATCCATGGTGCGCGCGTGTCCCTGCTGGTCGGCCTGGTCTCGACGCTGGCTGCCCTGGCTATCGGCGTGCCGCTGGGTGCCATCGCCGGCTATGCCGGCGGCAAGGTGGACGACGCCCTGATGCGCTTCACTGAATTCTTCCAGACCGTGCCAAGCTTCGCGCTCGCCATTGTGCTGGTGGCAATCATGCAGCCTTCCATCGTTTCCATTGTTGCTGCGATTGCCATTGTCAGCTGGCCACCAGTGGCCAGACTGGTGCGCGGTGAAGTGTTGTCGCTGCGCAGCCGCGAATATGTTCAAGCTGCCATTGTCACCGGCCACAGCAATGGCTGGATCATCTGGCGCGAAATCCTGCCCAACACGCTGTCGCCGATCATCGTGCTGGCCTCGCTGATGATCGCCACCGCGATCTTGCTGGAATCCTCGCTATCCTTCCTTGGCCTTGGCGATCCGAATCTGATGTCCTGGGGTTATATGGTGGGCGCCGGCCGCACCGTGATCCGCCAGGCCTGGTGGATCACGGTGTTCCCCGGCATCGCCATCCTGCTGACCGTGCTGGCGCTCAACCTGATCGGCGAGGGCCTGAACGATGCGCTCAACCCGCGGCTTGCCAAGGAAGGCCGCTGAGCATGAACCCTCCTGTCATTGCCATAAAGAATCTGAAGCTGGCACTGCCCATCGGCGGCGATCGCGGCTTTGCCGTCGATGACGTCTCCTTCGACCTGGAAGCTGGGAAAATCCTTTGTGTGGTGGGCGAGTCCGGCTCGGGCAAATCGATGTGCGCCCATGCGCTGATGGGCCTGCTGCCGAAAGCCGTGAAGGCACAGGGCGGCGAAATCCTCTTCGAGGGCAAAAACCTGCTCGGACTGGATGAAGAGGCCTGGATGGCCCTGCGTGGCCGGCGCATCGCCATGATCTTCCAGGAGCCGATGACCGCGCTGAATCCGCTGATGCGGATCGGCGACCAGATGGCGGAAATGTTCGAGGCTCATGACCTGCTGACGCCGGCTGAACGGCGCCAGCGCGCGCTGGAGCTGGCGCGCGAGGTCGGCCTGCCTGATCCCGAGCGCATCATCCGCGCCTATCCGCACCAGCTGTCCGGCGGCCAGCGCCAGCGCGCGATGATCGCCATGGCGCTGGCTCTAGAACCATCTGTCCTGGTGGCCGATGAACCGACCACGGCGCTGGATGTCACCACCCAGGCCCAGATTCTGAAGCTGGTGCGTGACCTGCAACAGCGCCGCAACATGGCCGTGATGTTCATCACCCATGATTTCGGCGTGGTGGCCGAAATCGCCGACCGCGTCGTGGTGCTGCAGCATGGCAAGCTGGTTGAGCAGGGTGATGCCGACAGCGTGCTGCTGCGGCCACAACACCCCTATACGCAAACCCTGCTGGCCGCGGTCCCCACCATGGAACCGCCGGCGCGCCCGCCACTGGATGACCGCCGCAAGGCTGTCGAGGTCATCGGCCTGAACAAAACCTATGTGACCGCCAGCGGTTGGTTCCGCCCGGCCCGCCGCGTCGAGGCCGCGAAAGATGTCAGTTTCTCGATCCGCCAGGGCGAGACCCTCGGCCTGGTGGGGGAAAGCGGTTCGGGAAAATCCTCCGTGGCCCGCCTGGTGATGCAGCTGATCAAGGCCGATGGCGGCAGCATTCGGCTGGGCGATACCGATCTCACCCTGCTGCGCGACCGGGCGCTGCGCAATCAGCGCAAGCGCATCCAGATGGTGTTCCAGGATCCGTTTGCCTCGCTCAATCCGCGCCGCAAGGTCGGCCGGATCATTGCCGACGGCCCGATTGCCCATGGCGAGCCACCCGACCAGGCGCTGCAGCGGGCACGCGACCTGCTGCAGATGGTGGGACTGGATGCCGGCGCGATCGAACGCTACCCGCATGAATTCTCCGGTGGCCAGCGTCAGCGCATCGGCATCGCCCGCGCCCTGGCGCTCAACCCGGAAATCCTGGTTGCCGATGAAGCGGTCTCGGCGCTGGACGTTTCGGTGCAGGCGCAGGTACTGAAGCTGCTGGAAGACCTGAAATCGCGGCTTGGTCTGTCGATGCTGTTCATTACCCATGACCTGCGTGTAGCGGCCCAGATCTGCGACCGCATCGCCGTGATGCAGCGCGGCCAGATCGTGGAGCTGAAGCCGGCGGCAGCACTGTTTGCCGCCCCCGAGCACCCCTATACGCGAGAATTGCTGGCGGCCGTGCCCGGCCGGAAGACGGCCTGACCATGCGCTGCGCCGTCATCAGCCGGAAATTCGACCTGCGCGCCTATTACGGCAAGGCCCTGGCCCGGATCGCCGACCGCATCGAAAGCGTCGACCATCCGGTCACCGATGGCGCCGAAGCGGTGCGCATCGCCCTCGCCTGGCATCCTCATGCGGATGCCTTCGAACGCTATCCCAATCTGAGGGCGGTCTGCACCATCGGCGCTGGCGCCGACAACGTGCTGGCTTGCCCCAGCCTGCCATCGCATGTGCATGTCGTCCGGGTGGTCGATCCGGGCCAGGCGCAGATGATGGCCGGCTTTGTCACCTGGCATGTGATCTGGCACCAGCGCAAATTCGCCACCTTCATGCAGCATCAGCGCGACCGCATCTGGCAGCGTCTGGAACAGCGCCCG
>NZ_CALRUC010000057.1:0-27713 GCF_943371255.1 Ferrovibrio terrae
CCTGTCAAAGCCGGTGGTGACGGCGCCGATCATCGGCGCCAGCAAGATGTACCAGCTGGAAGACGCGCTCGGCGCGCTGGCGGTGACGCTGACGGCGGACGAGATCAAGGCGCTGGAAGAGCCCTACCAGCCGCATCCGGTGCTGGGGCATTCGTAAGATAGGTCGTCACCCTAGGGCTTGTCCCTAGGGTCCATACCCACCATCCGCGCAACGGAACGCGCAGATGGATGCTCGGGACAAGCCCGAGCATGACGTCTTTTCAGTTTGAAGCCGCCTTGCCGTACTCATCCCTTAATTCGCGCTTCAGCACCTTGCCGATCGCGCTGCGGGGCAAGGCGTCGCGGAATTCGATGCCTGAGATGCGCTGCATCTTGCCCAGCTTGCCATTGGCCCAGACCAGCAGGTCCGCGGCCGTCGCCGTGCTGCCCGGCTTGAGCACCACGAAGGCCACCGGGGTTTCGCCCCAGACCTCGGAGGCCACGCCCACCACGGCGACATCGAATACCGCCTCATGCTGCTTGAGGATAGCTTCCAGGTCGCTGGGATAGATATTGAAGCCGCCGGAAATGATCATGTCCTTTCGGCGGTCCATCAGCTGCATGAAGCCGTCCGCATCAAACCGCCCCATATCGCCGGTGCGGATGAAGCGCTTGCCGGTGTCGTCGAACCACTCGGCTTCCGCGGTCTTGCCCGGCTGCTTGTGGTAATGCGTCATGATCGCGCCGGAATGGCCGACGATCTCGCCGATCTCGCCGGCTTTCACCGGCTTGCCGTCTTCGCCGATCAGGCGGATGTCATGGCCCTCGGCCGGGCGGCCGACGGTGTGCAGCTTGTCGGGGAATTCATCGGCCACCAGGATGCAGGTGCCGCCGCCCTCGGTCATGCCGTAATACTCGGTCAGCTTGCCGGGCCAGCGTTTCAGGATATCGGCCTTCAGCTCGGCGGCAAACGGCGCGCTGGTGCAGAACTTGGCGCGGAAGGCGCTGAGGTCGTAGCGGTCGAAATCCGGATGCGCCATCAGGCGGCGGTATTGCACCGGTACCAGCATGGTGTGGGTCACGCGATGCTGCTGCGCCAGCTCGAGGTATTTCACCACGTCGAATTTCGCCATCAGCACGGCGGTGCCGCCGCCGGCCATGGTGGGAAACAGGCTGACCAGAGTGGTGTTGGAATACAGCGGCGTGGAGAGCAGGGTGACGGCGTCGCGGTCATAGCCATAGAGATTGGCACGCTGCATGTGCAGCCAGCGCATGCCATGCGACTGCACGATGCCCTTCGGCGTGCCCGTCGTGCCCGAGGAATAGATGATGTTGAACGGCATCGCCGGCGTGGTTTCCACCAGTACGGGCCTGGTGCCTGCGGGCGCCAGCCACTGCTCGAATTGCGGCGTATCCAGCCGGATGCGCTGCGGCGGCAGGTCGGCCAGCACGGCGCGGAGCGCCTGCTCGTTCTCGGCATCGAGGAACAGGTGCTGGGCATCGGCATCCTGCGCCATGGCAACGATCTGTTCTGGCAGCGACGATGGCGCCAGCGGCGCCACCGCCAGGCCGGCGCGCAGCGCGCCAAGATAAACGGTGACATAGTCGTTGCGCGAAGAACTGACGATACTGATGGCCTTCGCGGCCTTGTCGCGCTGCAGGGCGGCAGCCACCCGGTCGGCGCGGGCATCCAGCTGGCCGTAGCTCAGCGTGCCCTCCACATCGATCACGGCGGGATGGTCCGGCCGTTCGGCGGCATGGGCGCGCACCAGATCGGACAGCGTGGCGAAATCGCCGGCCAGCAGGGCGTCGGCCCCCTTCGGGAGTATCTGGTTCATGGGTTACAGCTCCATACCGATAAGGGCGCCCAGGTCGCGCAATGCCTGGTCCGGGTCGGTCACCTTGATGGTGCGCATGCCCATGGCGGCGGCCGGTTTCAGGTTGATGCCGAGATCATCGAGGAACACGGCCTCCGTCGGCGCGATGCCGAGTAGCATACAGGCGCGCTCGTAGAAGGCCGGTTCGGGCTTGCGCACACCGGCCTTGCTCGATTCCACCACCAGCTCGAACAGCGCGATCACCTCGGCCACGGCTTTCGCGCGGTCGGGCGAGCCGGTCATCGCCGGGCCATGGCCATGCGGCATGTTGTTGGTCAGGCAGGCGATGCGATAGCGCGTCTTCACGGTTTTCAGCGCCGCCACCATGCGCGGCCGCACCTCGCCCGAGATCAGCGCCAGCACATCACGGCCGTGTATGGCATGGCCCAGCGCCGTGCTCTCGGCCAGGAACAGCTCGCCAAAGGCAGCGGCATCCACCTCGCCGCGCTCGAACCGCGCCCAGGCATTGCCATGCGGATTGGTGCTGTTGACCCGGCGCAGGAAATCGCGCGGCAGGGCGCGTTCGTCCTCGTAGCGGCGGAAGGCATCGAAGGGCGAGGTCATGATCACCCCGCCGAAATCCCATAAAACAGCTTTGATCGCCTGATCGGCACTCATCGGCTTTTTCGTTGCGGTGCGTTTCCCTTAGGGCAGGCTCACGGCCCGCCCCTTATCCGCACTTACTATAGCCGCAGGAGGTGCAGGTGTCGCAACCCTCCGACTTGATCAGGCCGGGCTGGCCGCATTTCGGGCATTGCCGCAGGCCCGACAGCGGCTTCGGGCTTTCCGCATTGGCGGCGAGCGCCAGCACGGCACGTTCCTCGCGCTGGTTGTCCGGATCGGCCATGAAGCCGATCTCGATCAGGTGCTGCTCGATCACGCCGCCGATGGCGGCCAGCAGCGAGGGCACATACCTGCCGCCCATCCAGTGGCCGCCGCGCGGATCGAACACCGCCTTCAGCTCGTCCACCACGAAGGACACATCGCCGCCGCGACGGAACACCGCCGAGATCATGCGGGTCAGCGCCACGGTCCAGGCGTAATGCTCGGTATTCTTCGAATTGACGAACACCTCAAACGGCCGCAGCCGGCCATCCTGCAGGATGTCGTTCAGCGTGATGTACATCGCATGTTCGGAATCCGGCCAGGTGATCTTGTAGGTGCGGCCGGGCAGCGCCTCGGGGCGGTCCAGCGGCTTGGTCATGTAGATCACGCCGCCAGCCGCCAGCGGATCGCGCGGCTTGATGGTCTGCACCGTCTTGGCCACCGGCACCAGCGGCAGCTCGGCCTGCGAGGCCTCGGCCGCCGCGGCTTTCTTCTCGTCCTTCTTGATGGTCAGCACCGAGCCGGTGATGTCGTTCGGCCGATAGGTGGTGCAGCCCTTGCAGCCCTGCTCATAGGCCATCAGGTAGATGTCCTTGAAGCTCTCGAAATCGATCTCTTCCGGCACGTTGATGGTCTTGGAGATCGAGCTGTCGATATACTTCTGCACGGCGGCCTGCACGCGCACATGGTCGGCCGGCGCCAGCCCCTGCGCATCGACAAAGGCCTCGGTCAGCGGCGCGTTATCGCCCTTCAGCTGGCGATACAGCCGGTAGGCATAGTCGCTGACTTCCTCCTGCCGGCGCGACCCGTCGGGCATCAGCACGGTGCGCATATAGGTGAAGCTGAACACCGGCTCGAGTCCCGACGAGATATTGTCGGCGAACAGCGAGATGGTGCCGGTCGGCGCGATCGAGGTGAGCAGCGCGTTGCGGATGCCATGCTGCGCAATCGCCTCGCGCACATCGGCGTCCAGCTCGCGGATACTTTCGCCGGCCAGATAGGCGTCGCGGTCGAACAGCGGGAAGGCGCCTTTTTCGCGGGCCAGATCGACCGAGGCGAGATAGGCGGCGCGCTGCAGCCGCTTCATCCAGGTCTCGATCAGCGTGATCGACGCCGCCGAGCCATAGCGCGCGCCCACCATGATCAGGGCGTCAGCCAGGCCGGTGATGCCAAGGCCAATGCGGCGCTTGTTGCGCGCCTCGGCCTCCTGCTGCGGCAGCGGGAAATTCGAGACATCGATGGTGTTGTCCATCATGCGCACGGCGCGGCGCGTCAGGTCGTCCAGCAGGTCGAGATCGAGTGCCGCATCGGCCTCGAACGGCTTGCGCACCAGGCGCGCCAGGTTGATCGAGCCGAGCAGGCAGGCGCCATAGGGCGGCAGCGGCTGCTCGCCGCAGGGATTGGTGGCGCTGATCGTCTCGCAGTAATGCAGGTTGTTGCGCGTGTTGATGCGGTCGATGAAGATCACGCCGGGCTCGGCAAAGGCATAGGTCGCCCGCATGATCTTGTCCCACAGCTCGCGCGCCTGCACGGTGCGGTAAGCAGTGCCGTTGAACTTCAGCTCCCAGGGCAGGTTCTGCTTCACAGCCGCCATGAAGGCATCGGTCACCAGCACCGAGAGATTGAACATGCGCAGCCGGTTGGCCTCGCGCTTGGCCTCGATGAAGGCCTCGATATCGGGATGGTCGCAGCGCAGCGTCGCCATCATGGCGCCGCGGCGGCTGCCGGCCGACATGATGGTGCGGCACATCGCGTCCCACACATCCATGAACGACAGCGGCCCCGAGGCATCGGCGCCGACGCCCTTCACCGGTGCGCCGCGCGGCCGCAGGGTCGAGAAGTCATAGCCGATGCCGCCGCCCTGCTGCATCGTCAGCGCGGCTTCCTTCAGATGCTCGAAGATGCCGCCCATGTCGTCGGGCACGGTGCCCATGACAAAGCAGTTGAACAGCGTGACCTTGCGTGCGGTGCCGGCGCCGGCAACGATGCGGCCCGCCGGCAGGAAGCGGAAATCCTGCAGCGCCTCGAAGAAGCCCGGCTCATGGGCGGCCGGATCGGTCTCGGCCTGCGCCAGTGCGCTGGCGATGCGCTGCCAGGTATCATTGATGGTCTGGTCCACCGGCGCGCCATCGGCCGCCTTGAAGCGGTATTTCATGTCCCAGATCTGCTGGGAAATCGGTGCAATCGGCGACATCGGACAAAACCTTGGACAGACGGAAAGCGGCGCCCACGAGAAGCGGCGCCGCTGGGAAAATCTCAGGCTGACTCTATCGCCCGAGGGCCGAGAGTCCAGTGTAATGTTCCCGAAAGGTTTCTACAGATTGATCCGCAGGGGTGCGGCGATCAATATCTTGTAATACCTGAATAATCAGGGTTATCCCCGCGATCCGCAGGAGAGGCTTGGCGAGTTATCCCAGGTTTTCCACAGGGGTGGATCGCCCGGACTTGGTCACGCCCCGGGATCGTTGGCGGCCTGCGCAAACTCGGCCTGAACCCCGCTCGCCCAGTTGCGGAACAGCCGGGTATCCTCGTCAAACATCTCGCGCGTGACATTCGCCACGGCGAAAATCTGGCCGCGCTCTTCATGCGCTTCGGCGTAAGGGTTGTCGGCGGCAATCTCGACGCCGATATCGCCGGGCCTTGCCCCCATCTTCAGCACGAAACAGTCGCGCTCGGGGTGGTCCCGATGCATTGCCGAGGCGAGCGCCAGCCAGGCGGTGCCCATCGCCACGGCATTGGCCTCTGCGCCGCCCTTCAGATGGTCGCCGGCCTCGATGCTGTTCGCCAGCATGTCCCACATCTGCAGGCGGAATTCGGCAAAATCCAGGCCGGCGCTTGCCATCATCCGGTTGGCCATGTTGGAGAAGATGAGCGCTTCGGCCAGCTGCATCTCGAACTGCAGCTCGCCGAGACCATACTGGATGGCAAAGGCATATGTCGGGCTGGTCTTCACAGCGCCGCCCGCGTCTCCGCTTCCAGCGCTGCATTGGCGCTTTCGATGCGGGTTTCCAGTTCTTTCATAAACGTGTCGCGATCCAGCCCGGCCGGAATCGCGGGCAGGAAACGCAGCACGATGGTGCCGGGTCGACGCAGGAAGCCGCGCTTGGGCCAGAAGAAGCCGGAATTCAGCGCCACCGGCACGACCGGGATTTTCAGGTCGCGATAGAGGGCGGCCACGCCGGGCTGATACGGCACATGCTCGCCCGGCAGGGTGCGGGTGCCCTGCGGAAAGATCAGGATCTTGCGGTCCGCGGCCACGGCGGCGCGCGCATCCTTCAGCATCTGTTTCAGCGCCTTGGCGCCGCCGTCGCGGTCCACCGCGATCATGCCCTGCGCCAGGCAGAGCGAGCCATAGATCGGGATGTTCAGCAGCTCCTGCTTCATCACGATGGCGGGTGCGCGAAACAACCGCAGCACGATGGCGGTGTCCCACAGCGACTGGTGCTTGGCGGCGATCATCGCCGGGCCGGCGGGGATGTTCTCCTGGCCCTCGATGCGCATCTGGATGTCGCAGATCACGCGCAGCAGCCAGTTGATGCCGTCCGACCACACGGCGCCGATGCTGACGATATGCGCGCGCCGGCCCAGGCCCAGCGGGATCAGCGCATAAAGCGCGACCAGCGTGCTCCAGCTCAGGAAAGCGATCTGGAACAGCAGCGAGCGCAGCCCGATCACTGCGTGCTCTCCTGTTTTTCTGTGGCGGATTTCTCGGCACCAGACTTCTCTGCAACGGTGGCGGCCAGCTGGCTGCCGAGATGGGCGCGCAGCAGGGCTGCGATATATTTGCTGTATTCGCCGAGCAGGAACACGGTGGCGGTGCGGCGCTGCCACCAGTCTTCCACCCGCATGGCATCGGAGCGCACCGGATGCGGCACGATGGTGATGCCGGCGGGGATGCGGCCGAATTCGACCAGCGCGCGCGGCATGTGGTAATTCGCCGTCACCAGCCGGATGGTCTTGTAGCCGCGCGCCGTCGCCCAGCTCACCGTCTCGGCGGCATTGCCCGCCGTGTCGTCGGCCTCGAAGCCGAGATCGACGCAGCATTCAAACAGCAATTGCAGGTCGATGCCCTGCCAGTTGCTGCCCGCCTGCGCCGCATCGGGCATGGTCGGCAGCACGGCCTGCTGCAGCGAGGCCTTGGTGGTGGTCTGCGCCACGCCCGATACCAGCAGGCGCTCGGCCTTGCCGTCATGCAGCAGCCGCAGCGCCGTGCCCATGCGCGCCGCCCCGCCGGTCAGCACCACGATGGCATCGGTGGGCGCCTCGCTGGGCGGCGCCAGCAGCTCGACGCGCTCGACATAGGCGATCGAGCCGCCGAGCCAGAGCAGGCCGAGCACGGCCAGCAGCACCAGCCAGCGCCAGATGCGGGTGAAGAAGGAGGGTGCGGTCTCGTCGTCGTTACGCGGCATCAGGCTTCAGGGGGCTGGTCGGTGGACGGGTTTGCAGACTGGGAGATTTCGGCGATCAGGCGGTCGACGGCATCGGGCAGATGTTCGGTCACGGTCACCGGCAAAATCTCTGCCGGCAGGCCCTTGGCCTGCGTGGCCGCGCCCTTGCCGCTGCGCACCAGGATGCGGCGGCAGCCGGCAGCCGTGGCGGCCTGCAGGTCGGTGACGCTGTCGCCGATGAACACGGTTTCGGCCGGCGTCTTGCGAAACTGCGCCATCGCCTCGCGCAGCATGCCCGGCCCGGGCTTGCGCCGGTCGGTCTGCGCCCAGGGCGGATCGGGCGCGAAAAAGATCGCATCGATCTTGCCGCCGCCCTCACGCAGCAGGCGCTCGCGCATGTCGTCATGGATGCGGGCCAGCATGGCGGTATCGATGATGCCCTTGCCGACACAGGCCTGGTTGGTGCACAGCGCCACCGGCCAGCCGCGCGCATTCAGCTTCGCCACCGCAGCGCCGACGCCGGGCAGCATGATCAGTTCGGCCGGCGACTTCACATAGTCGTCGGGATAGTCCCGGTTCAGAACGCCATCACGGTCGAGCAGGATCAGCATCTGGGTTTTCTACAGCATGGAACGCAATTCGCCGAGCACTGTCAGCCTGGCCGTGACAATGGCGAGGCCGGCGGCACCGAAGGGCAGCAGCGGCAGGGCCAGCCAGTGCCACCACACCATGCTCAGGCCGGGCAGCAGGCCGGTGCCGACACCGCCGGCCAGCAGCTGGATGGCGACCAGCACGATGGCGGCAAGGCCGGCGCCGATGATGCCGCCGCGCATCGCCTGGCGGGCGACATGGCGCTGGAACTGGCGGGCGATATAGCCGTCCTCGGCGCCGATCAGATGCAGCAGCTCGATGGTGTCGCGCCGCGCGGCGAGGCCGGCGCGGGTGGCGAAGATCACCATGGCGGCGGCGGCCAGCCCGACCAGCAGCACGATGCCGCCGCCGAGCGATTGCAGCAGGCGGCCCAGCTGCACCAGGCGGTCGAGCCATGGCTTGGGATCGTCCAGCCGCGCGCCGGGCACCGCACTCTGCAGGCGTGCGGCAAGGGCATCGATCGACAGCGCGGTCGTGTCGCCCAGCGTCACATCGATCAGGCCGGGCAGCGGCAGGTCGGCCTGCAGCGCCTCGGCGCCCAGCCAGGGCTGCAGCAGCGCTTCCACCGCGCGGCGCGGCATGATCTGCACATCGGTGATGCCGGGCACGCCGCGCAGCAGATTGGCGGCGGCATCGAGCCGCGGCTGCATCGGCTGGCCCGGCCGGTCGGCGATCTGCACGGTCAGCTTGGCCGACACGCCACGGCGCCAGCCATCGATGGTGCCATCCAGCGCCAGCGCGCCGACCAGCGCCAATGCGGCGAGAAACACCATCACCGCCAGCGCCCAGGGCAGGAACCGCGCGGTCGAATCGGCATCCAGCTGCAGGTCGGAGATCGCGGCTTTCTTGCGCGGCCGGCTCATCGGGCGGGCCCCGCGGTCGGCCGGTCGATCACCAGCTGGCCGGCGCGCAGGCGCATCACCGGAAAGCGGAACTGGTCCAGCAGATGCGTGTCATGCGTCGCCAGCACCACGGCGGTGCCCAGCTTGTTCAACTCGACGAACAGATACATCAGGCGCTGCGCCATGTCGGGATCGACATTGCCGGTCGGCTCGTCGGCCAGCAGCAGGCTGGGCCTGGCGATGACGGCGCGCGCAATCGCCACGCGCTGCTTCTCGCCGCCAGAGAGAGTCGCCGGCCGCGCATCCAGCCGGTCGCCCAGGCCCACCCAGGTCAGCAGCTCGATGACATGCTCGCGCGCTTTTTTCTCGTCGGCGCCGGCAATGCGCAGCGGCAGCGCCACATTGTCGAGCGCGCTCAGGTGATCCAGCAGGCGGAAATCCTGGAACACCACGCCGATCCGGCGCCGCAGCATCGGCAGGGCGGCGCGGCTGGCGGTGGAAACATCCTGGCCGAACATGCTGATCAGGCCGCGACTCGGCCGCAGCGCCAGATACAGCAGCTTGAGCAGGGAGGTCTTGCCGGCGCCGCTGGGGCCGGCCAGGAAATGGAAGGAACCGGTGCCCAGCTCGAAACTGACGTCGCGCAGCACCTCCGGCCCAGGTCCGTATCGCATGCCGACGTTCTGGAACCGCACCACGCCCGAGTCTCCTCCGATTCTCTTAACGCCTTGCGCGCCAATATCTTGCGAGGCAGTAGGGTTGCCTCCACCGCCCTGTCCGTCCTATAAGGGAAAGCATCCGGAAACGCAAAAGGACTGGCTCCAGGCAGATTTCAGGCATGATCCTCACCTGCCCAGCCTGCGCGACCCGTTTCCAGGTCGACCCCACCGCATTCGGCGCCGCTCCGCGCAAGGTCCGCTGTTCTGTCTGCCGGAACACCTGGCAGCAGGAACCGCTGCCCGAACCCGCACCCCCGCCGCCGCCGCCCGCACCGCCTGCCGCCAAGCCGGTGCCCTCGGTGCTGGAGCAGATGGCCCAGGCCGCTGCGGCCGCTGAAGAAGAATGGGTGCCGCCCCCGCCGCCGGGCGGCAAGCCCCCGCCGCCTCCGCCCCCGCCGGTGCTCGATCTGGCGCCGGACGATCTGTCACCGCCCCCGCCGCGAATCACCGGTTTCGACGATGACGAACTGCTGGACCGCGAGCGCGACCGCCCGCCGCTGCACCCGCCGCTGGACGAGCCGCTGGCCGGCATGGGCGATGACGACCCCGACGAGGCGCTCAACCGCCGCCGCGCCCGGCTGGCCGAGGCGGGGGTCCAGCGCCCGCCGTCCAAGCCGAAAAAGCCGCGTTCCTGGGCCTGGCTCGGCTGGATGCTGCTGTTCAGCCTGCTGGGCGGCATGATCGGCGGCGGCTACGAAAAGCGGGTCGAACTGGTCGCCTTCTACCCGCCGCTGGCCAAGCTGTATGAACAGCTCGGCATCCCGGTCGAGGCGGCGCAGTGGCTCGGCCTGGAGCTGCATAACCTGAAATCCTCCACCGTGCTCGACAGCGGCACCACCCGGGTGACCGTATCGGGCGAGGTGCTGAATGTCAGCGAGACGGAGCGGGTGCTGCCCGGCATCCGTATCGCCATGCGCGGCGCCGGTGGCCAGGATCTGGGCGCCTTCACCATCAAGATGGAGCAGAACAGCATCGCCGCCGGCGAGCGCCTCAGCTTCAATGTCCAGCTTCCCGCCCCCAAGGACGAGGTGACCGACCTGGAAGTCGCCTTCGCCAGCCAGTCCGCCGCGCCCTGAAGCGGCCGCACTCCCCGGTTGATCGGAACGTCGATAATGCACGTTCCTTTTCATGATTCGTTGGGGTAGGATTCGTGACAGCCGGTGCATGGGGATGCCCGGTCCGTACCAAAGCTGATTCCAGAATAGGTGGCTGTCGAGGGGCAGAAAACTGCCCGCGTCGCGGTAGCCGTCGGCGAGGGTGAATGGCGCGGATACTGGTCGCAGAAGATGAAGTGGCGGTCCGCGAATTTATCCGGCGGGTACTCGAGCTTCGTGGTCACGAGGTTGTCGTGGTCGGCGACGGCGCCGAGGCGGTGGTCAAGCTGGCCCGCATGCCCTTCGACCTGCTGATCACCGATGTGGCGATGCCGAATATGGATGGCGTCGAACTGTCGCTGAAAGTCGGGCGCGATTATCCCAATCTGTCGGTCTTGCTGATGTCGGGCTATGCCCTGCCGCCGCGCCGCCGCGCCGACGATATCGGCAGCCTCGCCAGCATGGTGCTGCAGAAGCCGTTCAGCATGGTCGACCTCAACGCCGCCGTGGAGCACATGCTGGCCGAGCGCCAGCCGGCGGATTAGAGCAGAGACAAAACCGTCATGCCCGGACTTGATCCGGGTATCCACGAGTTTTCAAAAAAGGAAGACGTGGATCCTCGGGTCAAGCCCGAGGATGACGGTAGAGTTATGACACAAGAGTGTTGCTGATCTCGATCAGGTTGCCGTCGGGATCGCGCAGGTAGATCGACAGGATCGGCCCGGTCGCACCGGTGCGCTGCACCGGCCCTTCGATGACAGCGATGCCCAGTCCCTGCAGATGCGTCGCCACCACGGCCACCGGCCTTGCCGTCAGGAAGCACAGATCGGCACTGCCCGGCAGTGCGGTTTGCGCCTTGGGTTCGAATTCGCTTCCGGCCTGATGCAGGTTGATCTTCTGCCGGCCGAAGCCCAGCGCCACGCGTGCGCTGCCGTCTTTCGCGGTGAAACGCACGGCTGCCATGCCCAGGGCGGATTCATAGAACCGCACCGTGGCATCGATGTCGCGCACGGTGAGCACCAGATGGTCGAGGCTGTCGATCATGGGATCAGCTTGGCATTGCCGGTCGCCGGTCGCGGGCGGGAGTGTGTGGATGCTCAGAACCGCCGCAGCAGACGGTCGAGATATTCCAGTTCCTGCGGTGCGCGCTCGCGGTTGCCGGCGCGGCGCTGCAGTTCTTCCAGGATGCGCCGCGCGCGCTCCACCGGCGCCATGTCCGGCACCTTGGTGGCCTCGCCGGCATTCTCGTAGCCGGTGGTGTTGCGGCCCAGCGGATCGCGCACCGGGTTGCGCTGGTTCTGCCGCGCATCGGCCGAGGGCGCCTGGCCGTCGGGATTGCCGCGCTGGGCCTGCTGCATCTGGTTCAGGCCCTGGCGCATCTGGTCCAGCGCATCGGTCTGGCCCTGCATCGCCTCGCCGGGCTCGCCACGGCGCAAGGATTCGCGCGCATCGCGCATCGAACGGTCGGCCTTGCCCAGCTGGTCGGGCAGCGGCATGCCGCGTTCGCCCAGTCGGTTCATCATCTCGCCCAGCTTGCGGCGCAGCTCTTCCTGCTGGCGCGCATCGGCCTCGTTCTCGCCGCGCTGCTGGCCGTCGCCGCGGCCATACTGCTGGCTGCGGCGGAAGCTGCGGTCGAGCAGTTGCTGCTGCTGGCGCAGCATCTCGCCGAATTCCTGCATCATCTGGCCGTTCTGGCCCTGGCCGCGCTGCCCGCGCTGGCCCTGCTGGCGCTGGCGTCCCTCGGGCATGCGGGCCAGCTTGCCGTTCTTCATCGCTTCCATCATGCGCTGCATCTGCTGCAGCATCTCTTTCGCCGCGTCGCGGTCGCCCATCTGGGCCATGTCCTGTGCGCGGTCCATCATGTCCTGCATGTCTTCGCCGCTCATGGCCTCTTCGTCTTCGCCCAGTTCCTCGGGCTCCTCGCCGCGCGCCATGCGCTCCATCGCATCCTGCATCATCTGCTCGAGCATGCGATTCATCGCCTCGCGCATCTCCTGCATCAGCTTCTGGATTTCCGCATCATCCGCATTGCGGTCGATGGCATCCTGCAGCTTGTCCATCAGCGCCTGGAAATCCTTGTCGGCCTGGCTCTTGCGGCCCTCCTCGATATGCAGCGCGGTCTGCCACATCAGGTCCTGCACGGCAGCGATCGAGGGCGCGGCGCGGTTGAGGTTGAGGCGCGCGGCCGACATGCGCAGGCCCAGATGCGCGGTGTAATCCTCGCGATAGCGTTCCGGCGCCAGGCTTAAGCCGCGTAAAGCCGTCACCACGCGCTGGTATTGCGCCGGCTTCAGCGCCAGCTCGCGGCGCTGCTCGACAATCGCCTTGGCAACGGGATGGGTGAAGCGACGTGCCGGCAGGGTGACGGTGACCGGATCGCTGCGCCCGGTCTGGCCCAGTGCATCGACGGCCACCAGCGTCATCGCCACCTGCAGGCCGGCCCAGGGATGCGCGGTGAGATCGAAACTCTGCTTGTCGCTCACCGCACCGGCGCCGGCCGGCGGCGTCGGCCAGTCGACCGATACCGGCTGCTCGGCGCCGTCGCGCGTCATCTCGATGCGCACCTGCTGGATGCCGTAATCGTCGTCGCCGTTGAAGGCGATCTCAAGCTCGGCGCGTTTACCGGTCTTGGGCTCTTCGGAGATGCTGATCTGCGGCGGCAGGTCGGGCACCACGCGCAACGGCCATTCGGCAAACATCTTGTCGCGCCGCATCAGGCTGAGCACCGGGGTGGCACCCTGCGTCAGGTCGATGGCAAGATCGATCTCACCATTGCGCTCATCAATCGCATTCAGCGGCTGTTCGCTCTTGCCCAGTTTCAGGGTGAAGCCGGCCGGTGGCGCGGCCAGCCGCAGCTTGAGCAGGCTGCCGGTCGGCACGTTCAGCTGCGCCGTGCCGATCTGGTTCGGCTGCACGGCAACCGGCACCGGCTTGCCGTCGCGGGTCAGGAACAGCGGCGCCTTGCCGGTATAGGGCGGCGGGGTGATCCAGGCTTCCACGGCCAGCAGGGCGCCGGGCGCCAGCGCGGTGCCGGGATTGAGGGTATCGGCCAGGCGCTGCTGGCGGTCCTCGCCCGGGCTGGCCCAGGCGACGATCAGCAGCAGGCCGAGGGCAGCGCGGAAGCCCCAGACGTCCCTGCGCCACCAGCCGGCTTCCGGCGTGCCGACCTTGACGGTGGCGAGCTGTTCCAGCGCGCGGCGGCGATGCAGCGCCCACAGCGCGCGGGCGATCGGATCCTGCTGTTCGGCGGCGAGGCTGTCGGCGGCGGCTTCCAGCGGACGATGCTGCAGCAGGTTGACGCGTTCGAGCCGGCGCATGGCATCGGCCCGGCTGGGCCAGCCCATCAGGCGCAGCTCGCGCCACAGCGTGACGCCCAGCGCGGCGGCAAAGCCGATGAGCGCCAGCCAGTGCAGCCAGACCGGCACGAAGCGCCAGACATCGAAACCGGCGAGAATGAAGAAAACGGCGATCACGGCGCCGGCCGGCATCAGGGCGGGCCAGAAGCGCTCCCAGAACAGGGCGCCACGGGCAAAGGCAAGGCGACGTTCCAGCACAGGAGCCAGACCCGGCGCCAGGCTGGCCTGCGCCGCTGCAGTCTGGGTGGAATTTACGCCTTCGCCTCGCTGCGCCATACCGGCTGGATCTCCAGGGCCGTCATCTCATCGATGCTAGGGCGACGCCGAACAATGGCAAACCTGTCGCCATGCACCAGAACCTCCGGGGCCAACGGCCGGGCATTGTAGGTGGAGGCCATGGAGGAACTATACGCACCCGCCGACAGGATGGCGAGCAAATCTCCGTCATCGACCGGCGGCATCGGCCGGTCCTCGGCAAAGGTGTCGCCGCTCTCGCAGACCGGGCCGACGATATCCACCGGCACCATTTCCGCGTCGGGATTTGGCGCTTTTACGGGCACGATGCGGTGAAACGCCTCATACATCGCCGGCCGGATCAGGTCGTTCATGCCGGCATCGAGGATCAGGAAGGTCTTGCCCTCGGCCGGTTTCACAAAGGTCACACCGGTCAGCAGCAGGCCGGCATTGCCGACCAGATAGCGGCCCGGTTCCAGCGCGATCTCGCAGCCCAGCGGGGCAATGTATTTGCGCACCAGCGCGGCATAGGCGGCGGGATCCGGCGGTGTCTCGTCGTCATAGGTGATGCCGATGCCGCCGCCCAGGTCGATGCGGCGGATGTCATGGCCATCGGCGCGCAGCTCTGCCACCAGTTCGGCGACGCGGATGAAGGTATCCTCATAGGGCGTCAGGTCGGTCAGCTGGCTGCCGATATGCACATGCACGCCGGTGATGGCAATGCCGGGCAGTTTGGCTGCCATGGCATAGACCTCGCGGGCGCGGCGATAGGAAATGCCGAACTTGTTCTCGGCCTTGCCGGTGGTGATCTTCTTATGCGTCTTGGCATCGACATCGGGATTGATGCGGATCGCCACCGGCGCCTTCACGCCCATGCCGCTGGCGACATCCGACAGCGCCTGCAGCTCAGGTTCCGATTCGACATTGAACTGCGCGATGCCGGTGTTGCCGGCCTTCAGCGCCAGCGCCATCTCGGCTTTGGTCTTGCCCACGCCGGCGAAAATGATCTTGCCCGGCGCGATGCCGGCCTTCATCGCCAGCTGCAGCTCGCCGGCCGACACCACATCGGCGCCGGCGCCCAGCGAGCCGAAATGCCGCAGCACGGCCAGGTTGGCATTGGCCTTCATCGCATAGGCGATCAGCACCGGCAGGCCGGCAAAGGCTTCGGCCAGGCTGGTATAGCGGTCGGTCAGCGCCGCCGTGCTGTAGACATAGGCTGGCGTGCCGACCTCGGCGGCGATGTGATCCAGCGGCACGCCTTCGGCATGCAGTACGCCGTTGCGATAGGCAAACCAGGGCAGTCCGGTCATGACGGAAATCTCAGTAGTAGCGGATGGAATCGCGGCGCGGCTGTGTCACGCCCGGGCGGTCGATGGCATCGGGCGGATAATCCGGCACGTCCTTGCGGCCGCAGGCGGCGAGGCCGGACGCGGCGAGGATCAGCAGCAGGATGACGGGCTTGAAGCGCATCAGGCTTTGTCCCGCTTTTTGGCCTCTTGCGCAAGCTGCTTGCGCCAGCGCGCCACCTGCGTCTTCACGTTGGCCGGCGCGGTGCCGCCGTAGGAAATGCGGCTCTTCACCGAATTCTGCACGCCCAGTACGGCGAAGATGTCCCTGGTGATGCGCTTCTCCACGCTCTGCATTTCAGCCAGCGTCAGCGCCTCCAGCGGCTTGCCCTGCAGCTCGGCCATGCGCACCAGGCTGCCGGCCACGTGATGGGCCTGGCGGAACGGCATGTCGATCTTGCGCACGCACCAGTCGGCCAGATCGGTGGCGGTGGTGTAGCCCTCGCCGGCGGCATCCTGCATGCGCGGCGCATTGGCCTTGAGGTCGGCGATCATGCCGGCCGTGGCGGCGATGCAGAGTTCCAGGCTGTCGACCGCATCGAAGGTCGGCTCCTTGTCTTCCTGCATGTCCTTGCCATAGGTCATCGGCAGGCCCTTCATGGTGATCAGCAGGGCATTCAGGCTGCCGACGATGCGCCCCACCTTGCCGCGCACCAGTTCGGCGGCATCGGGATTGCGTTTCTGCGGCATGATCGATGAGCCGGTGGTGAAGGCATCGCTGAGCGTGACGAAGCGGAACTGCGCGCTGGTCCACAGCACGATCTCTTCGGCAAGGCGCGACAGATGCACGGCGCAGATCGCGGCAGCAGACAGGAATTCCAGCGCATAGTCGCGGTCGGCCACCGCATCGAGCGAATTCGCCATCGGCCGCGCAAAGCCCAGCTCCTTGGCGGTGCTGGCGCGGTCGATGGGCAGCGATGTGCCGGCCAGCGCCGCCGCACCCAGCGGGCTTTCGTTCAGGCGTTCGCGCGCGTCTTTCAGGCGCGAACGGTCACGCCCCACCATCTCGACATAGGCCATCATATGATGGCCGAAGGTGACCGGCTGCGCGGCCTGCAGATGGGTGAAGCCCGGCATCACCGTTGCGGCATACTCCTCGGCGCGGCGCAGCAGGGTCGTCTGCAACTCCAGCAGCCCGGCATCGATGCGGTCGATGGCATCGCGCACCCACAGGCGGAAATCGGTCGCCACCTGGTCGTTGCGCGAGCGCGCGGTGTGCAGCCGGCCGGCCGGTTTGCCGATCAGGTCGGACAGCCGCGCTTCCACATGCATGTGGATGTCTTCCAGCGCCAGGTCGATCTTGAACTTGCCGGCCTCGATTTCACGCAGAATTGTCTCCAGCCCGCGCAGGATTGTCTTGCCCTCGGCGGCGGAAATGAGACCCTGTCGCACCAGCATGCGGCAATGCGCCATCGAGCCGCGGATATCCTGGCGGTACAGCCGGCGGTCGAAGCGGATCGAGGCATTGATCTCGGTCATGATCGCCGCCGGGCCTGCGGCAAAGCGCCCGCCCCACATGCTGTTGGCTTGTTTACCGGGCGTCTTGCTCTTATGTGGTGTTTTGCGTGCGGCCATGATCGGGATGAATGCGGGTATGATGCGGTTTCTGGTGATGACGGTGATGGCGCTGGCGGTTCAATCCGCGACGGCGGCTGAACTCCCGCGCGTCGGCGAGATGCGGAAATTTAGCGTCTCGGCCGAACGGAAGCCAGTCGCGCCGGCCGAATTCCATGACCCCGAAGACAAGCCGACCAGTCTGGACGCCTATAAGGGCCAGGTGGTGCTGGTCAATCTCTGGGCCACCTGGTGTGTGCCCTGTCGTGAGGAGATGCCGGCGCTCGACCGCCTGCAGGGCCTGCGTGGTGGCAAGGATTTCACCGTGCTGCCGGTGGCGCAGGATCGCGCCGGCCGGGCCAAGGTGGAGAAGTTCCTCGGCGAGATCGGCGCGATGCGCCTGCCGGCGGCCCTGGATACCAGCATGAAGTCGGGTCGCGCCTGGGGCACCGTCGGCCTGCCCACCACCATTCTGATCGACCGCCAGGGCCGCGAGGTCGGCCGCCTGATCGGCGGGGCCGAATGGGACCATGCCGATGCGCTCAAGCTGATCGACGCGGTGATCGCGGAGAAATAGGGATCGCGGAGAAATAGCTCGTAACGCGTCGTTCCCGCGAAAGCGGGAACCCAGTCTCTCCGCCGGGCTGGATGCCCGCCTTCGCGGGCATGACGATGGTGGGTGTTAATCTGCCTCAGTTGCGAGTAATTCTCAAATAAGCTAACGTCCGCCCGAGACGGGGGACGATGACCACTTTCCGCGACGGCCTTTTTGCCGCTTTTTTCGATCATCAGGATGGCCTGAAGCGCTTCCTGCTGCGTCGGCTGGGCAATGCGGCGCTGGCCGAGGATCTGACGCAGGAAACCTGGCTGCGGGCGGCCTCGGCCAATGCCGCGCCGATCGAGAATCCCAAAAGCTATCTGTTCCGTGTTGCCGCCAATCTGGCCAACGATCACCTGCGTCGCGCCCGGCACGGCATCGAGCTGCAGGGGCAGGATACCGTGGTGCCGTTCTATGCCGATCCGCGGCCCTCGCCGGAACAGCAGGCCGCCGACCGCAGCGAATTGCAGCGCCTGCTGCGCGCGGTCGATGGCCTGAGCCCGCGGGCGCGCGAGGTTTTCATTCTGGCCAAGGTGCATGAGCTGAGCCATGCCGAGATCGCCCTGCGCCTCGGCATCGCCAAAAACACCGTGATGGTGCACATGGCCCATGCGCTGGAATACCTGCACATGCATTTTCAGCGCGATGCCGACTAATGGTAACGGGCACCGCGAAACGTCTCACTCAGTAGGCCGGTTGCCGGCCTGCGTTCTACCAAGGCCATCCCCCATGATGGCGCGAGGAATGATGGAGTCTGAAGACCACATATCGGCCCGGCAGGCAGCGCGGCACTGGTTTGTGCTGTTGCGCGACGATGCCGTAAGCGACGCGGACCGGCACGCCTTTTCCGCCTGGCTGGTGGCCGACCCGGCGCATCGGCAGGCCTGGAGCGAAACCGAGCAGCTCTGGCACCGCATGGATGCCGTGGTGCCGGTGTTGCGCGCCCGTGAACCGCTGCGCGAGACGGTACCGGCACCGCTGCTGTCGCGGCGCAGTTGGCTCAAGCAGGCCGCGGCTGCAGCCCTGGTGCTGGGCGGCGGCACGTATCTGGCCACCGCGCCTGCCGTCATGGCCGATCATCGCACCGCTGTGGGCGAGCGCCGCGTGATTGCGCTCCCCGATGGCTCGGTGGTTGATCTTGCCGGCGACAGTGCGGTTTCGGTTGCGATGGAGTCCGGCCTGCGTCGCGTCACGCTGCATCATGGCCAGGCCTATTTCCAGGTGGCGCCCGATGCGGCGCGGCCCTTCGTGGTGGCGGCCGGCAGCGGCGAGATCCGCGCGCTGGGCACCGCCTTCGATGTCAGGCTCGGGCAGGACAGCGTGCGCGTCGCGGTGAGCGAGCATGCCGTCGCCGTCACGTTGGATGGCGGCCGCCGCCACGAAGCAGTGCGCCTGGACGAGGGCCGTGCCCTGCAATACGGCGCCGGCGGGATCGGACCCGGTGCGGCGGCCGATATCGCCGCGCTGCTGTCCTGGCGCCAGGATCGGCTGTTCTTCCAGGAGGCGCCGCTGGCCGAGGTGGTGGCCGATCTCGACCGCTATCGGCCGGGCCGCATCGTGATCGCCGATGCCGCAGTCGCCGCCCTGCCGGTCACCGGCTTTTTCCACGCGGCCCAGGCCGAGGCGGCGCTGCAGACCATCGCGGCCACCCTGCCGGTGCGTCTGACCAGGCTGACCGACCGCCTGGTGATCATCCGCGCGCGCTGACCGGCCGGCCAGCCGATCCGCCGCCGGCAAAAATCTGCATACCCGACTAATTGTTCCGGCCCCGTCCATCCGTCTTAGCTTCACATGCTATCGCGTTTCAGTTGCAATTATTGCGGTCTCCATGAGATTCGCACTGTTCTTTCAAGGGGTTCGGGGATGACTCAGGATATAAAGGGCGGCATCAGCCAGGTCGCTGCGGCGGTGCTCTGCAGCCTTGCGGCCTTGGCGACACCAGTGGCGGTTCCGCTGCTGGCCAGCAGCCCGGCAGCGGCCCAGGCGGCCCAGACCCATGCTTTCGCCATTCCGGCCCAGCCGCTGGTCACGGCGCTGGCGCGCTTCACTGAAATCTCCGGCGTGCAGTTCTTCTTCGATGCCGGCATGGCACGCAACGCGCAGTCGCCGGGCGTGACCGGCAGCCTGACGGCCGAGGCGGCCCTGCAGGGCCTGCTGGCCGGCACCGGCCTGACCTACCGCTTCACCAATCCGACCACGGTGACGCTGGTGGAGATGCCGAAGACCGGCGCCGCGGCGGTGCTGCCTACCATCGCCATCGAAGGCCGCAAGACCAACAGCACCGCGGCGCTCGGCGAGCTGCCCGATCCCTATGCCGGCGGGCAGGTGGCACGCGGCGGCCGGCTCGGCATGCTCGGCAATCGTGATTTCATGGATACGCCGCTCAGCACCACCAGCTACACCGCCGCCAAGATCGAGGACCAGCAGGCCGTCAGCATGGCCGAGGTGGTCAGCAACGATCCGTCGGTGCGCGTCACCGGCCATGCTGGCGGCATCCTTGATGCGTTTTTCATCCGCGGCTTTCCGGTCAACGAAGGCAATGTCGGCGAGACCGCCTTCGATGGCGTCTATGGCGTCGCGCCCAGCTTCCGGGTGCTGACCGAATATGCCGAGCGGATCGAGGTGATCAAGGGCGCCACCGCGCTGCTCTACGGCATGGCGCCGAACAGCGCGGTCGGCGGCGGCATCAACATCGTGCCCAAGCGCGCGCTGGAAACCGATCTCAACCGCGTCACGCTGGATTACAGCGAGGAATCGCAGTTCGGCACCCGTGTCGATGTCAGCCGGCGCTATGGCGAGAACCGCGAATTCGGCATCCGCTTCAACGGCAGCTACCATGATGGCGACACCCAGGCCGACAACCAGTCGCGCACGGCCGCTGTCGGCGCGCTGGCGATGGATTACCGCACCGAGCGCTTCCGCGGGTCGGTCGACCTGATCCACCAGGCCGAGGATTTCAACGCGCCCGCGCGTCCGCTGTTCCTCACCACCGGCCTGGCGACACCGGATGCGCCGGATAACCGGCGCAACATCACGCAGTCCTGGGAATGGTCGGAAATCACCGATCAGGCCGGCCTGCTGAAGGGCGAACTCGATCTCAACGATCAGCTCACGCTGTTCGCCAATTTCGGCGGCGGCCAGACCCGCGTCGACCGCCTGTTCGGCGCGCCGACCATTCTCAACGCGGCAGGCAACACCTCGGTGACGCCGGCGCGCTGGGCGCAGGAAACCGACCGCATCGTCGGCGACAGCGGCCTGCGCGGCAAATTCGAGACCGGCGAGGTGAGCCACACCGCCACGCTGCAGGCGACGCGCTATCATGACGAGATCTCGCGTGGCACGGTCAATGCCGGGCAGGCGGTACTGTCGAATATCTACAATCCGGTGGCGCGGCCGGCGCAGAGCGTGGCCGAGCCGCGCTCGCTGCCCAAGGTGTCGGAAACAGACCTCACCGGCGTGGCGCTGGCCGACACCCTGGCGCTGCTGGATGAACGCATCCAGCTGACGCTGGGCATCCGCCACCAGATGGTGGACTCGCGCAATTTCAGCACGGCCGGCGCGGTCACCTCCAGCTACAGCGAAGACGCCAACACGCCGATGGCCGGCCTGGTGGTCAAGCCGTGGCAGCATGTCTCGCTCTACGGCAGCTATATCGAGGGCCTCAGCAAGGGCGATGTGGCGCCGAGCAATGCGATCAATGCCGGCGAGGCGATGGCGCCCTATGTCTCGAAGCAGTATGAGGCCGGCGTGAAGGTCGATTTCGGCCGCGTCGCCGCCACCGCGGCGCTGTTCCAGCTGACCAAGCCGTCCGGCCAGCTGGTCAACAGCGTGTATTCCGCCGATGGCGAGCAGCGCAATCGCGGGCTGGAGCTGAATGGCTTCGGCGAACTGCTGCCCAGCCTGCGCCTGCTCGGCGGCATCACCCTGATCGATGCCGAACTGACGCGGACGAATTCGGCCTCCACCGTCGGCAACCGCCCGGTTGGCGTGCCGGAGCTGCTCGGCAATCTGGGCCTGGAATGGGATGCGTCCTTCCTGCAGGGCCTGACGCTGACCGGCAATGCCATCTACACCGGCAGCCAGTATGTGAACACGCAGAACTCGCAGAGCATCCCCAGCTGGGTGCGCTACGATCTTGGCGCCCGCTACACCACCACGCTGGGCCAGACGCCCACCACGGTGCGCCTGGTGGTGCGCAACATCCTCGACACCAACTACTGGTCGGGCGTGTCCAGCTTCGGCGGACTCGGCCAGGGCGAGGCGCGCACCGTGCTGCTGTCCACCAGCTTCGATTTCTGAGGCGCAAAAAGAAAAGGGGCCGCAAGGCCCCTTTTTTCGTCTCCGATTGTCGCCGCTTCAGCGCGCCGCCCTTATCGGGTCGGCGTCGGATGTTCGCCGCGATAGTCGTAGAAGCCGCGATTGGTCTTGCGGCCGAGCCAGCCGGCCTCGACATACTTTACGAGAAGAGGACAGGGGCGATACTTGGAGTCGGCCAGGCCCTCGTAGAGCACCTGCATGATCGAGAGGCAGGTGTCGAGGCCGATGAAGTCGGCCAGCTGCAGCGGCCCCATCGGGTGGTTGGCGCCGAGCCGCATGGCGGTGTCGATGGCTTCCACCGAGCCGACACCTTCATACAGCGTGTAGATCGCCTCGTTGATCATCGGCAGCAGGATGCGGTTGACGATGAAGGCGGGGAAATCTTCCGAATTGGCCGGCTGCTTGCCCAGCCGCACGGTCAGTTCGCGCACCTGCTTGAAAGTGTCTTCATCGGTGGCGATGCCGCGGATCAGCTCGACCAGCGCCATCACCGGCACCGGGTTCATGAAATGCATGCCCATGAACTTTTCCGGCCGGTCGGTCGACGAGGCCAGACGCGTCACCGAGATCGACGAAGTATTCGTCGCCAGCAGCGCGCTCGGCTTCAGCACCGGGCAGAGATCGGCGAAGATCTTTTTCTTCAGGCCTTCGTTTTCGGTCGCGGCCTCGACGATGAAATCGGTCTCGGCGAAGGCGCGCACGTCGTTCGAGGTGCGGATCAGGCTGAGCGCCTTGGCCTTCTCGGCCTCGGTGATCTTGCCGCGGGCGACCTGGCGGTTCATGTTGCCGCCGATGGTCTCCAGCGCCTTGTCGAGCTGGACGGTATTGATGTCCTGCAGGACAACCTCATAGCCGGCCAGCGCGCAGACATGGGCGATACCATTGCCCATCTGGCCGGCGCCGATCACCCCAATGGTCTTGATCATGCGGTTCTCTGGCTCCGGTTACTTGGCAAGCTCGGCTTCGAGCTCGGGCAGGATCTTGAACAGGTCGCCGACCAGGCCGTAATCGGCCACCTGGAAGATCGGCGCCTCCTCGTCCTTGTTGATGGCGACGATCACCTTCGAGTCCTTCATGCCGGCGAGATGCTGGATCGCACCCGAGATGCCGACGGCGATATAGAGCTGCGGCGCCACGATCTTGCCGGTCTGGCCGACCTGGTAGTCGTTCGGCACGAAGCCGGCATCGACGGCGGCGCGGCTGGCGCCGACAGCGGCCCCCAGCTTGTCGGCCACGGCTTCGATCAGCTTGAAATTCTCGCCCGAACCCATGCCGCGGCCACCGGAAACGACGATCTTGGCCGCCGTCAGTTCCGGACGGTCCGACTTCTGCAGCTCCTGGCCGATGAACTTCGACAGGCCCGGATCAGTGGCGGCCGGCGCGGTCTCGATGGCGGCCGAACCGCCTTCAGCGGCGGCAGCGGCAAAGCCGGTCGTGCGCACGGTGATGACCTTGATGGCATCCGACGACTGCACGGTGGCCATGGCGTTGCCGGCATAGATCGGGCGCACGAAGGTATCAGCCGACTTCACTTCGACGATGCCGGAAATCTGCATCACATCGAGCAATGCTGCGACGCGCGGCAGCACGTTCTTGCCCGAGGTGGTTTCCGGCGCGACGATGGCGGCATAGGCCTTGCCCAGGCCGGCGACCAGCACGGACAGCGCCTCGGCCAGGCCATGGCCATACTGCGCGGCATCCACATGGATCACCTTGGCGACACCGGCGACCTTGGCGGCAGCGGCGGCGGCAGCACCGGCATTCTCGCCGGCGACCAGCACATGCACATCGCCGCCGATCTTGCTGGCGGCAGTCACGGCATTGAGCGTCGCACCCTTCAGCGATGCGTTATCGTGTTCAGCAAGGACAAGAACGCTCATCTCAGATCACTCCCGCTTCGGTCTTCAGCTTCTGCACCAGGGTGGCAACGTCCGGCACCTTGATGCCGGCCTGGCGCTTGGGCGGCTCTTCCACCGACAGCGTCTTCAGCCTTGCAGTGATATCGACGCCGAAATCCTCGGGCGTCTTCTCGTCGATCGGCTTCTTCTTCGCCTTCATGATATTGGGCAGCGACGCATAGCGCGGCTCGTTCAGGCGCAGGTCAGTGGTCACCACGGCCGGCAGCGTGAGTTCGACCGTCTCCAGGCCGCCGTCCACTTCGCGCACCACCGTGGTCTTGCCATCAGCCAGCGCCACCTTGTTCGCGAAGGTGCCCTGCGGCCAGCCCATCAGGGCCGCCAGCATCTGGCCGGTCTGGTTGCTGTCGTCGTCGATCGCCTGCTTGCCGACGATCACCAGCTGCGGCTGTTCGGCCGCGGCGATCTTGGCGAGAATCTTGGCCACCGCCAGCGGCTGCACTTCGGCGTCGGTCTTCACCAGGATGCCGCGGTCGGCGCCCATGGCCAGCGCGGTGCGGATGGTTTCCTGCGCCTGGGCCGGGCCGATCGAGACGGCGATGACTTCAGTGGCGATGCCGGCCTCTTTCAGGCGCACGGCTTCTTCGACGGCGATTTCGTCGAACGGATTCATCGACATCTTGACGTTGGCGAGATCCACACCCGTCTTGTCCGCCTTGACGCGGATCTTGACGTTGTAGTCCACCACGCGCTTGACCGCGACCAGAACCTTCATGGACAGCAACCCTGATTGTTAGTGCTACAGCTGCGAGAAAAACGGCATTCGGCGATACGGCGCGCGGCATTGCATCTGTGTCCGCACGCGTTTTTCGCGCTGCACACTATAACCCGTGTTTGGGGCTGTCAACGAACCGCCATGCCGTCTTCAGGGGGCCGACGCAGCAGCCAAGTGCCTCTGCCGCTGGGGAAATTCGCCCCCGGCGGGAAGAAGTTTCAGCCCGCCGCAGCACTAGCCCAGCGCGCGCGCCAAGCCTGGAACATCAGCACCGTCCACAGGGCATGCTGCCAGTTGCGCCGGCCGCTTAAATGCTCCTGCCAGCGCTGTTGCACCGGGCCCGGATCGATCAGGCCGTCGCGCCGCAGGCTGGCGTCTGACAGCAGGTCGCCGGCCCAGTCCTTCAGCGGTCCGCGCAGCCAGTCGCCCACCGGCATGCCGAAGCCGGTTTTCGGCCGTTCCACCATCGCGCGCGGCACGTATTTGTAGAGCACCTGCCGCAGCAGCTTTTTCCCCTGGTTGCCGTCCAGCAGCCGGTCGGGCGGCAGGGTCCAGGCATATTCGACCACGCGGTGATCCAGCAGCGGCACGCGCGCTTCCAGCGCGACCGCCATGCTGGCACGGTCCACCTTGGTCAGGATGTCGTCGGGCAGATAGGTGGTCATGTCGCGATAGCGCAGGCGGGCGATGGTTTCCGGCAGGTCGTCGGCCAGCGTCGTATCCTGCGCGGCGCGCGGGCCGGCACCTGATACCATCGCTTCGCCATCCCATTGCGAGACCAGCGCGCCATACATGGCATCCGCATCGGCCTCGGCCAGGATGGCGGCGCCCTTGTGAATCTTGTCGCCGATGAATTTCGGCTTGTAGCGCGCGGGCACCGGGCTCAGCAGCGTATCCCAGGCATCGGGCGACAGCATCTGCAGCATGCCGGCGCCGGCGCGGCGCAGCGGCACGGGCAGCGGCCCGACGCCGTTCCACACCCGGTCGATGCCCAGATAGCGCACATAGCCGGCGAAGATCTCGTCGCCGCCATCGCCCGACAGCGACACGGTCACCTGTTCGCGCGCCAGCTTGGAGACAAGATAGGTCGGGATTTGCGAGCTATCGGAAAACGGCTCGTCATACATGAAGGGCAGGTCGGGGATCACATCGCGCGCATGGGCGGGATCGATCACCAGTTCGGTATGGTCGGTGCCCAGATGCTTGGCCACCGCGCGGGCATGGTCGGCCTCGTTGAAATCCTTGTCCTGGAAGCCGATGGAAAAGGTCTTCACGGCTTGCGTCGACTGCGCCTGCATCAGCGCCACGACTGTGGACGAGTCTATGCCGCCCGACAAAAACGCGCCCAGCGGCACATCGGCCATCATGCGGCGCTTCACGGCATCCTTCAGCAGGTCGTGCAGCACCTCCAGCTGTTCGGCTTCGCTGCGCGTATCGCGGTTGCGCATGCCGTCGCGCGCGATCTGGCGCAGATCCCAGAAGCAGGTCAGGGTTTCGCGGCCATCGGGATCGAGGCGCAGGATATGGCCGGGCTCCAGCTTCTGCACATTGCTGTGAATCGAGCGCGGCGCCGGCACATAGCCGTAGCGCAGATAGCCGGCGAGCGCGGTCGGGTCCAGCTGCGGCGCCCAGCCCGGATAGGCGGTCAGCGCCTTCAGCTCCGACCCGAACAGCAGGGCCGGGCCTTCATCGGTATTCTGCTTGCTCCAGTAGACCGGCTTGATGCCCAGCCGGTCACGCACCAGCCAGATCACGCGCTCCTTGCGGTCCCACAGGGCAAAGGCAAACATGCCGATGAAACGCGGGATGGCTTTCTCGACACCCCAGGCGGCGCAGGCCTCCAGCAACACTTCGGTATCCGATGTGCCGCGCCAGTTCACGCCGGGCAGATCGCGTGCCACCTCGGCGGCGTTGAAGATTTCGCCGTTGTAGCAGATCACGAAGCGCTCGCTGGCGCTCAGCATCGGCTGCGCGCCGGTCGGCGTCAGGTCGACGATGGCGAGGCGGCGATGGCCCAGCGCCAGGCCGGCGCCCGCGTCAACCCAGCGGGTATCGGCATCGGGGCCGCGATAGGCAATGGCATCGGTCATCGCCTTCACCCGTGTCGCCAACAGGTCGGGCGGGGTCTCGCGCCAGGTCAGGAAGCCGGCAATGCCGCACATAAGAGAGTGTCCTATCGGCCGGGGAGGGCTGCCCTGTGTTTAGGCGAGGCTGGCGACGAGGTAAAGCGACGACTGGGTCCCCGCCCCGGCGGGTCCTGCACGGTTGCCCTCTCTTAATTATTTTCTTATTAAGGGGAAATAACCACAGTTTAGAGAAATAATTTCGGGAATACGTCGTGCCGGCCAGAAAAGAACGTTTCGATTTCGAAGAGCATATGTTGGCGGGGGATATCCTCCGCAAAGCCGAGAGCGATCTGGTGCTGCTCGCCATGGCGGCGCATGAAGCCTATGGCAAGGGCCTGTTCGGGCGGATCATGCGGCTGGCCAAGGCCGCGGCCGAGATTCGCACCGCGCTGGACAGTCGGGTCAGTGCCGAGCATCCGCGCTCGGTCGATATGGTGAATGGCGTCAGGATCACGAACATCTATTTCGGCGCGCGCGAGGATGTGCCGATCCGGGACGTGCAGGGCGCGCCGCATGATTTCCGCGCGGAATTCCGCCGGCGTGCCGGCCTGGTGGAGATCAGCCCGGAAGAGAAACGGGCCGGCCGGCCGCGCGCGCTGGATGCGGCGCGTCTGGCGCAGGCGCGCGAGATGCTGGCGCAGCCCAACCGGACGATCGAGGGCGTGGCGGCCGAACTCGGCATCGCCGCCAGCACGCTCTATCGCTATGTGCCCGGCGGCCGGTCGGCGGTGCTGAGCGGCGCCGCGGCCGAGCGCGAGTGATCGTCGGCGAGGCTCAAATGAAGGATGCCATTGGGCGCCAGCTTGAATTATAGCATTTATTGACATTTTTTCCTATTGTACTAAATTTGTTCCATGCAGTCAAGCATGGAGCTTCGCCATGTCCGAGCCAGTCACCGTCCCGCACCCTGGCCCCACCCCCTCGGGCCGCAAATCCCCGGTCACCATTCCCTGGCGTCTGGTCGCCCGCCGGCTGGCCGAGGGCGAGAAGCCCGGCGCCATCGCCGCCGGCCTCGGGCTGGAGGAAGACCGCATCTGGCGCCATCTGCGCCGCAGCCTGCGGTTCCGCTTCTACCTGCGACAGGCGCTGGAGCGGCAGCAGATGCTGGCCGGCCTGCAACTGGCGGCGGCGGGTCGCAGCGCCATGCTCAGTCGCGGCCTGCAGCCCGAAAGCCTG
>NZ_CALRUC010000058.1:0-27484 GCF_943371255.1 Ferrovibrio terrae
AGCTGCATGCTGTCCTGCAGGCTGCGAATGCTGCGATCGATCTTGTCGTCGATATCCTGCTTTTCACGTTCGCTTTGCGACAGCAGGTTATCGAACACGGCATCGCCGGACCCATCGCTGCTGACACCTGCACCGGCAAAAGCCGCGCGCTGACTGGCCGTGGCGCGTTCAAGCCGGTCACGCCGATCCTGGTCCGCCCTGGCGCGCTGGCGCTCAAGATCCGTCATCTGGGCCTGCGCCTGCTGGGCCTGCAAAGCCTGAACCTGGGATTGTGCCTTGCGTTGCTGGCTAGCCTGGGAGATCGAGCTGACGGTGCTGAGAGCCGTGCCGGCGATCATCAATGCAGTTTCGATCCCACTCATCAGTCGGCTCCTTTCACTTCTGTAATCACGGACAGCAATGTGCAGGGCAGTGGTGCATCCTGCGCAATGCGCCATAACGGCTGGTCAATCCCCCGCCGCCAACCCAGGCCGCGCACCTCGATATCGCCACTGAACAGCGCTGGCGCGGCATCCAGGGTGTCACCGCTGCGGGCAAATGGCAGAGCACGCAGTCCACGGCCTATATCCGCGTGCAGAGCCTTTGCCGCATGCAGACGGAATACGGCACGGACCAGCCGCACCGGGCCGCCCTGGCTCGTGACCGTGCCATTGCCAAGCTCCGACGGCAGCGGGCGTATTTCATGCATGTAAGGCAAGCCGATCTCGACATCCGAAGCCGCCTGGCTCAGCGTTATGGTGCCGTTGATGACGGCGCGACGATTGCGCACTTTGCCATCGGCAACGATCGCAACAGTCTCGCCTTCCAGATGTTCAAGACCACTCCATGTCTTCTGCGGGGTGGCGCTGGTCGAAATGACATGAGCATCACTGAAACTGTTGGCGGCAAAATGCTCGATGCGTAGCGTGCCCTTGCGGATCACTGCAACATAGATGCGGTCTTCCACCACTGCGATGGCACGAAAGTTCCCCGCTGTTTCGAAAACCGTCCAGGCTGTGACCTGCTGGGCACGATAGACCGTGAGTGCCGCGATACTGCCGTTGCCCATGACGATGAGGAAAAGCCGTTCACGTGCGGCGTAGTCCTGATCGACAGGATTGACAAAGACATGGCTCGAGAGCAGCGCAAGATCGGCGGCCGTATAGGACTGATCAATGTCGGTATAGAGGAATTCACGCAGCTCCCGGCCACCGCGTGACAGAAAGAGTGTAGCGCCATCGACATGGCGGGGCGGAATGGCGCGATCCGGGAAAGAACCGGCACGGGTCTGCCGCTCGGCCTGCAACTTGGTTGGGGTCAGCGGATCGCCTGTCACCATCCACTCGGCACCGGTTGTAAAAAGCTGAAGATGCCGGCCGGCGACCGCGGCGCGGATCGCATCGACCTGGTCGGTCAGCAAAGCGAATTCAATCGCTTCGTCGTCAAGTGCCTTGCCGAGATCGAAATTGTCGATATCTGAGGTTTTCGACATCCAGATCCGGTTCGGCAGGTCGCGTGAACCGGCGAAGACCAGTCGCTCCTGATACAGCGTGGTGCAGACCGGCCAGCCACGCACGGAGGAGAATGCAGCCTCCTCCCAATCTTCCGTGGCCGTGGTGTTTTCGAGATTCTGCAACACAGTGGCCTGTGCCACGGTCGAACTGGAGATGCTGTCGATGCGGACCGCTTTTTTCTTCAGGCGAAGCTGGGTGCCGACATGGCCATTGACAAAGAAATCGGCTGATGCGGTCAGTGAGATGGTGCCCTGGACCGCCGATGGCACCAGGGTCACAGTCTCCTTGGCGAATTTGAAGCTGGGCTCGAACAGGGCCCCGGTTGCCGTTTCAGCCGCGAAGGTGAAATTCTCGATTTTCCAGTCTGTATGGCTGTTGCGCGTGATGCGCTGCGGCTTCATGTCGGGGTGACAAACAAACAGCGTATCGGCGCTCTGCGCCCAGCACAGATTCGGAAGTTGCGCCGCAGTCCATGGCGCCGTTCCGCTGAAGACCGGTTCATCGTCACGGAAAACATGCAGCATCAGCGGCGTGAGTGCCAGCAGGTAGGTTTGTTCGGTATTGAAGGCAAAGGATAACAGTCGCACAGTGCTGACACCGAGCAGTTGTGCGACATGGCGCAGCCCCGGACGACGCGTCACACCACCGGTTGGCCGCAGCATGACATTGCGCAGGCGTGCAGCGCCATTCGTGTAGCCCTGCAGATCTGCGCGGCCCCAGAGATCAGGCGCAATCTCGCCAGCCGTGAAATTGTTCTTGGCAACCGTCAGCTTGGGCATCAGCCGCGCACCTCAACCAGAGTGAAGTCCTCGATGCGGCCAGGCTCATCCTGCTGGCTGTCGATGGTCTTGGCGCGGCGGAATTCAGCGTCCGACAGCTGATGCAGCAGTTGCGCCCGGGTGGTACTTTCGGTCAGCGGCAGGCAGAACTCGGCGGCCAGCCGCGCGATCAGTGCCAGATCGAAAAACGGCGGGAAGCCGCTCTCGTCAGGACGAAAAACATAGGTCAGCGTCAATACGTCCGTATCCGCCTCAACGTGTCGTCCGCTGATCCGGTAATTCAGACCCCGGCCACGCTCCGGCACGCCAGCAGACAGGGCACGCAGGAAATCCGCTGGCAGCTGAAAAGCAAAGCCATAATCAGCAGCGGGCGCCTGGGTGGAACGCGGCAGGCTGGCCTGCTTGGTGGCAAAGCGCCAGGGATGCGATGACAGCAGCGCATCGCGCAAAGACGGATAGAGATGGCGCGCCACTTCTGCTTCGACGCTGGCATCATCGAAGGCCGAGATCGGCTGGGCGCCGAGCGCGATCAGCGCGCGATTGCACAATTCGACAGCGGTAAGCGCCATGGTCGGTCTCCTTGAATATGCCGGCCGATCGGGGCGCCCGGCTGCGACGAGAGGAAGTGATCGTCAGCAGGGCGCCCCGCGGGCCGCGCGGCCCAAGCTGCGCGGCCCTGGCCGCCACCTGCGCATCCGTTCCCGGGACGCGCCGAAGGCGGCGGCGGAGCAGGCGTCAGTCCGTATCGCTGCTGCCCATGGCGGTCAGGTCGGTAAGGTCGACCTGGCCGTTCTGGTTGCTGGCAACCACGAAGATGCCGTGCTGCGGCGAACCACCCATACCCGTATTGGCAAGGATGAAGTCGCCGATCCGCAGCATCTCGGCGGCGGCATTGAAGTAACCGGCGCCATCCACGGTGCCGGCTGCATCGGGCGTGCTGTAATGCCAAAGCGTGAAGCCATTGGCATAACCGAGCACTGAGAGGGTTTTCGAGCTGTAAGCCATCCCAGCCTCCTTACACTTCGCGGCAGCGCAGGGTGACGACGCCGACCGGATCGATCAGCGATGCGCCCTGGCTCATCATGTTGTTGATGAAATGCGCGGCGCGGTCGCCGTGCCAGGTGATGTCGGACTTGACGTCTTGGCCCGAGGCATGCCCAACCGCGGTCTTGTGGTACCAGTGGCAGAAACGCACATTCTCCTGCAGCGTCAGGCCGCTATGGGCCATCCACAGCGTGCCGAGCCACTGCTTGGCCTGCGCGCCCTTCCAGGGCAGATCCTCTTCGCCGACATAATCGGCATCGGCGAATTCCGGGATCTCGAGCAGCTGCGACCACTGACGCCAGCCGATTACGGCATAGCGCTGGCCATCGTCAGGCACATCGGCATCGCCAAGCGCCTCGAAGGCGGTCAGGATCTTCGCCTTGGTCAGGCCATCGCTGTCGCCGCCGGCATAGCGGGTCGACTGATCCAGCGAACGGATAATCAGCTCGTCGGTCTTGCGACCCAGTGCATAGGCACCGGCATTCACGATCACGTCGCGCTCGTTATGGCCGACCTTCAGTTCGTCCAGGGCATCGAGCCATTCGCCGGCATAGTAGTCCTGCAGCAGGCATTCGACCGAACCATGGTCGACATTCATCACCGGTACCTTGCCGTGGCGGGCCTTGGTGCTTGCGGTGCCCTTGCCGACCTTCTGGAAGGTGGTGGACGAGCCTTTCACGGCCGCTTTCGACCGCACGGTCGGGCGCAGCTTGGCGCCCAGGCGCTGATAGGCCTGGTGCACGTCGTGCTCGAACTGGCGGACGAAGGATTGTTCAATCGTCGGCGTCATCAGACGCTCCTTTCGTCAGAGTTGTCAGGGCCGGTTACCCGGCCGGGTTCATGCGGCCCGCAGCGTTATCCCGCTGAAATAAGCGGGGCGCCGTCGCCGCCGCGCCGCCCGGCCGCGCCGGAAAAACCCGGTTCGCGGTTGTCGGTTGGCGGGAATGTCGTCAGCCGGCATCTGCGGTGCAGCGATGATGCGCTCATCGCTGCTGTCGCGAGCGCCAGCCGTGCGCGATCAGCCCGGGTACAGCCTCTTGAAGCCGTCGGTTACCTTGGCGAGGAACTCGGGGTCGCGTTTCTTCCAGTAGCGCGGGTCACGCATCATGCCGACCAGCTGATCTTCGTTCAGCGCTGCATCCATGCCGCGCTCGCCGCGGCTGAGCGCGGGATCGCCATTCTGCATCATCGATTCCAGGGCGCAGATGCCCTCGTATGAGGAGGCCAGCGCATTGAAGACCGTTTCGGGCAGGTTGCGTCGGCCCCAGGCCTCAAGTGCGCGCGCCGTTTCAGCGAACCGCGCCTCGCTGCCATAGCGCTGCACCAGGCGCTCGCGTTCGCCGCGCAGGCGATATTCGCCCGCCATGCGATTCAACTGCGGCACCACGTGGTCGCAGGCCAGGTCGTAGACCAGCTGTGCCTGGGCCGGGGTGAACCCGGCTTCATGCAGGCGGCGGTTCACGTCGGGATCAGTCGACAAGGCGGGATTGCCCAGCGTGATCTCGTAGCCGTCGGGCGAGTCCGGCACGCCCAGGGCACGATGGAAACGCAGACGTGCATCCTCGTCGCTGTCATCGCCCGGCAGGGCCACCATACCGGCAAGCTTCTGCTCCAGCGCCCGATAGGATTTCAGCAGCAGATCCGTGCGCAGCGCACCGGTTTGCGGATCGCGGAATTTCTCCGGCACGCCACCGAGATCGGCCTCGCCGCCGGCAACATCCGGCATATCTGCATCGAGCAGGTTGGCTGTCATCGCATATCCCTTTCGTTGATCCCGAAATGTTCCAATAAAACCTTACGAACCGAATTGGCCGCGTGTGACCAGCTGCGCGATGTAGGCGGCGAGATGGCGCTGGCCTTCCAGATGCCGCAGCTCGGCATCGCTGCAATCCGGCGCCGGGCGACGCTCGATGGTGATGCGGCGCAGATGCGCCAGCACGCGTTCGCCATCGTTGCCGCGAAAGCAGCGAGCAAACGCCGCGGTGAGATCACCCTGGCTCGTATCGAGCATCGTCTCGCTCATTGCACGGCTCCCGTCGCCTGCTGCGCGCCGGCCAGCTGTTGCAGCATCTGCTGCAGCTGCGGCGCGGCCTGGGCAAGATTCTGCGTCAGCTGCTGCGGCAGGCCACCCCCGGCGTTGGCCGGCGCCTCGCCGGCTTCGATGAGGAATTCGCCGGGGACGCCCAGCGTGCGGCCGAGCCAGCGCGCGACGGCAACTCTGTCCACCACCTGCATGGCCGCCGGCCCGAGCGCCTGCAGCTGCTGCAGCCAGCTCAGCACGCCCTGCACATCGCCCTGGGCCTGCAGGCGCGCCAGCGGCGACTTCTGCACCAATGCCACCTCGCGACCATCGAGCGCAAAGCGCGGAATCTCGCCGCGCCGCTGCAGAATCGCGACGCTGCGCATCACCAGCGGAGTCAGCAACTCTGACTGCAGCCGGCCAAAGGTGGCGCCGAGCTGGCGCGCCATTTCGGCGGCGCGTTCCATCACTTCGGTCGCCGTCATGCGCGGCGCATTGATCTGGCCGAGCTGATCGGCCAGCAGGGCATGACGGATACGGCCGCGCAGGTCATCGAGCACGATCTGCGAGATATCGAACCGGCCCGGCGCCGAGAGCGGCGTGAGACCGGACGAACCCACGGCTTTCGGGATGATCGCGCCGGGCACCAGCTTCACATTGGCCGGATTGAGCACGCCATCGTCATCGGCCTGCCAGATGCCGGTGACGGCAATCGAGGCATTCTTCAATACAAGCTCGACCACCTTGTTGGCGGTCTTGATGTCGGGCAGGGCCTTCATCACCGGTGAACGGCCATAGACCTCGCCCGGCGCCTTGAGCCAGCGGAAGGCAATGAACGGCGCCTGCTCGAAACGCCCCGCACTCAGCAGGCTGGCGGCTTCATCCAGCGCACCATCCTCCAGAACGGTGGCAAACAGATAGCCATGGCGCGGGGCCGGCGCCGGCAGCAGACAGTCGAGCACGCCCAGCCGCGCATCGGGCTCACGCTGGCGCCGCGTGGTGAACCAGGCCTGGCTTTCCAGCGCCGGATAGCGCTGGCCCAACTGTTCCAGCGAGAGTTCCTGGCGACGGAAGACAATGTCGATGCGGCCGCTGCCGCTTTCATCGAGCGCCAGATCGGTCAGCGGCACGGCGCTGAAGCGAAACGCGCTCGGCTCGCCCAGCGGTGCTTCCTCGCAGGCCAGGCAGGCGGTACCGGCCACCACAAGATCGAGCATCGCCTGGTGAATCTCGACAGCCAGGTTCGAGCGATCGAACTGCGCCTGCAAGAGTTCAGCGGCGCGGTCGAGTTCGCTGGCCATGGCACCGCGCTGTTCCTGCGGCACATCGCGGCCCGGCTGGAAGGCGAACCAGCGCGACCACGGCGGCGTCAGCTGCGCCAGCAACGTGGCAGCGAGTTGTTCAGCAGCATCGGCCGCAGTGGCGTCGAACAGCCGCTCGCTGACACGGTTTGCCGTGCCGCCCAGGCTGTTGGGGCGCCGTGCCGGCAGGGAATAGTCATAGCAATCCTGCCACAGCGCCTCCCAGGAGCCGCGCTGATTGCGGATGCGCTCGTAACGACGACGCAGGGCGTCGGGGCGCAGCGGGTCATGCTCGTCCGCTCCGGAACCAGCCGCGGCAGGCATCATGCGATCGGTCGTCGACATTCTTCTGTGCCTCACTCGCCAAGCAGGCGCTTGGACGCCTGGCTGTTTGAAGACGAGCCGCTGAGGGTTTCGCTGGCGGGGTCGCTGATGCCGCGCCAGGAGGTGGCGATCGTTTCGCCCTGGGCCCGGCGGCGGCGTTCGCGCGCCGCCTTCTCGGCCAGTTCGGCATCGCTTTCGGTCGGCACCGGCTCGGGCGGCGGGGGTGGCGGCGGAGGCGGCGGCGGTGACGGAGAGCTGAAAATCCCACCCATGGCGGTAAGTCCTCGTTGCGTATCGACCGGGAGTGTTTGTGATTTGTTCCTATTGAGAGGAAATGTAGAACAAAACATGGTCATCGTCAAGGCATATTTTCCGCAAATACAGAAATAGTTCCCATGGTGTTCTTATAGACCAGCTCTGCAGGCCGATCAGCCGCTTTACCACCTCAACACAGGAGAACGGCAGCGGCGGCGCCAGCCGGCGCGGCGGTTGCAGCACCGGAACGGTGAGCGCGCACTGGCCCAGGCGGCGCAGATGCCCGGCCAGATCTGCATCCGCCGGCCAGTCATAAAATCCTTTTATTTCAGTCATATAGGCAAGGGGATCGATGCCAACCCAGCCGCCTGGCAGCGCCATATAGGCATAGCAGTGGCGAAAGCCGGGCTTGAGGCAGCGCAGCTTGGGCAGCCGGGTTTCCTCGGCAAATACCACCACGGCCCGGGCGGGCCGGGCCGGCAGGGATGCAGCCGCAGAGGGCGAATGAAGTCGCGGTTTAGCTGGATTTTCACTCATCTGTTTCACATCCAGACCCGATGCGAGCAGAACACAGGCGCTATTCACGCCTATGAGGATGTTATAATTCCTATTATGTTCTCATGTCAAACCCGTAATCAGAGAATATTCCTGTAGGCAAAACATCTGTTTTGCAAGACAATCTTCCCATGCTGACACATCGCGCGATCTGGGCCGCCCTCGACGGCCTTGCCGACCGTTATGGCCTCACGGCCTCAGGGCTGGCCCGCAAGGCCGGCCTCGATCCCACCACCTTCAACCGCTCCAAGCGCGTGTCGCGCGATGGCAAGCAGCGTTGGCCGTCCACGGAATCGATTGCCAAGGTGATCGAGGCCACCGGCGCCAGCGTGCCGGAATTCATGGACCTGCTGAGCGAGACCGGCGGCGTGCCGCGCAGCATCCAGCGCATTCCGCTGATCGGCCTGGCCCAGGCCGGCAAGGATGGCTTCTTCGACGATGCCGGTTTCCCGACCGGCGAAGGCTGGGAGAAGGTTCCCTTCCCCGAACTGGGCGACAATCAGGCCTATGCGCTGGAGATCAGCGGCGACAGCATGCTGCCGGTCTATCGCGATGGCGATGTCGTCATTGTGTCGCCGGCTGCCAGCGTGCGCCGTGGCGACCGCGTGATCGCCAAGACCATCCAGGGCGAGGTGATGTGCAAGCTGCTGTCGCGCCGCACGCTGACCCGCATCGAGCTGGCCTCATTCAATCCCGCCTATCCTGATCGCGGCTTCGATGTGCAGGACATCGCCTGGGTCGCCCGCATCGTCTGGGCAGCGCAATAGCAGCGCAGATGGATGCGGCCCCCACCCGGCGTCACATCACGCACAGCCTGCTGCAGACTGCAGCGACCCTTGGCCTCCTTCGCTTCGCTCTGGCAGGCAATGCCCTTGCCAATACGGTCAGGCCGCTGACCGAATGCTGGGCCGAGGATGTCGTAACTCTCGCCCGTGACTTCCGGCAGCGCAGCCTGTCACCACTGCAATGGCAGCAGGCCATCGCCATCCTCAATGCCAAAGTGCCGATGGACGAGCTGCTGTCCTATATCGATTTCAATCGATTGAAGGCCATGCTGGAAGCGCACGGCCCCGGCGAGCATTTCGAGCGTGTGCGCCTGCCCGGCCTGGAAACCGGCAGCGCAAGAATCTGGAGTGCGGTGTTCATCCTGTCTGAAGGCGATGCGATCCCGCCGCATGCCCACAACAATCTCGCTACTGCCCATCTGGTATTGCAAGGCCGTTTCCATGCCCGCACTTTCGACCGTGTGGAGGACACCCCCGGCCGCATGTTACTGAAACCCAGCATGGATGCTGTCTTCGGCGTAGGGGAAACTGTCAGCATGTCGGATGATCGCGACAATGCGCACTGGTTTATCGCGGAATCCGGTGCGCCGGTTTTCACTTTCGATGTCAGCATGCGTTCACCCGAGCTGCGCCAGTACCAGAATCCAACTGATCGCGATGGACGCATCTTCGTCGCGCCAGCCGATGGACGCCGCCAAGACGGACTGGTAGAGGCAGAGGTGGTTGATTACAGCACCAGCCAAAACCGGTTCGGCAAGGCCGCAAACTTTCTGATGTATCGATGACAACGAGTCTTTCCGCAGCGCTGGGGCGACTGCCGGCGCTGGTGGCCGGCGGCGGTTTCGCCTGGTGGTTCGAGAACGGCCAGCTCGAAAAACTGTCGCCCGATGCCGCCGCGCGCCGCGCCCGCGCCACACCGCCTTTGCTGGTGCATGCCAAGGCGACGGCGACGCGGCTGGGCATCGAACCGTTCCAGGCCTATGACCTGCTCGATCTGTTTGCCTTCGTGCGGCCGGCACGCTTCTGCCTGCCGACCCCGCATGGCCTGCTGGCGCGCATCAACCTCGATGCCGCCGATGACGAGGAGGCGGTGCAGTATCTGCATCATGCCGCGCAAATCTTGCTGGAGGATCTGCCGCGCCAGCAGCCGCGCGCCTTGCGCCGCTCGATGCGGCTGGCGCAGACGCTGCACAGGGCCGGCTGGCCCTGGGCCATTTACCTGCTGACCGCGCTCGGCCCCGAAGCCACCACGGTGCCCAGCGGCGGCGCCGGCGGCCTCGATATCTGGCAGGAACTGCCCGAATGGGTGGATTACGCGCCGCCGCCGCCGCCAGATACGCAAACGGTATCGCCGACCGAAGCCCGCGAGCGTCTCGCCCGCCTGCTCGGCACCACATCGGAGTTGCGCGAAACCCAGGCCGATTATGCCGCCACCACCGCACAGGCCTTTGCACCGCGTGAGATGCTGGGCATGCCCGAACTGGTGCTGGCCGAGGCCGGCACCGGCATCGGCAAGACGCTCGGCTATATCGCGCCTGCCAGCGTCTGGGCCGAGAAGAATGGCGGCACCGTGTGGCTGTCGACCTATACCAAGAACCTGCAGCGTCAGCTGGATCATGAACTCGACCGCCTGTTCCCCGATCCGGCGGAGAAGCAGGCCAAGGTCGTCGTCCGCAAAGGCCGCGAGAATTATCTCTGCCTGCTGAATCTGGAAGATGCCACGCAGGGCGGCGCGGCGCGGCCGCAGGACCTGGTGCCACTCAGCCTGATTGCGCGCTGGGCCGGCGCCACGCGCGATGGAGACCTGGCCGGCGGCGACTTCCCCGCCTGGGCCGTCGACCTGCATGGCCGCAACCGCACATTAGGTCTCACCGACCAGCGCGGTGAATGCATCCATGCCGGCTGCCAGCATTACCGCAAATGCTTCATCGAACGTGCGGTGCGCAAATCGCGCAAGGCCGAGATGGTGATCGCCAACCATGCGCTGGTGATGATCCAGGCAGCGATGGGCGAGGACGATTCACAAAAGCCGTTGCGCTATGTCTTCGATGAAGGGCATCACCTCTTTGAAGCAGCAGATAGTGCTTTCGCCGCCCATCTCACCGGCATGGAGGGCGTCGATCTGCGGCGCTGGCTGCGCGGACCCGAAGGCGGACGACGCAGCCGCGCACGCGGTATCGCCAACCGCATCGGCGACCTGGTGGCACAGGACGAGCGCGGCAAGACATCCCTGGAAGCCGTGGTGGAAGCCGCACGCTGCCTGCCCGGCGAAGGCTGGCTGGCGCGTATCGCCGAGGGCAACCCGATCGGTCAGGGCGAGACATTCCTGGCCAAGGCGCGGCAGCAGATTTTCGCCCGCAGCCCGCAACCGGACTCGCCCTACGGTCTGGAATGCCCCACCAAAGAACCGATCAACGGCCTGATCGAGGCAGCACAGGATTTCGCCGCCGGCATCGACCGCGTGCTGGAGCCGCTGAACGCGCTGACCAAATCCCTGGGCGACATGCTGGCCGATGAAACCGCCGAGCTGGATACGGCGACGCGCTCGCGCATCGAGGGCGCGCTGCGCGGCCTGCTGCGCCGCAAGCTGGAGCTGGATGCCTGGCGCAGCATGCTGCTCGACCTGCGGACCGAAACGCCGCCCACTTTCGTCGACTGGTTCGGGCTGGAGCGTATCGATGGCCGCGATCTCGATCTCGGCCTCTATCGCCATTACCTCGATCCGATGCAGCCCTTTGCCGCCGCCGTGCTGAAGCCCGCCCATGGCGTGGCGATCACCTCGGCCACCTTGCGCGATATTCCGCCGGCCAAGGCCGATGCGGCGCCGGAGGCCGCCTGGGTCAGCGCCGAAATCCGCAGTGGCGCGCGCCACCTGCCGCAGCCGGCACGGCGCGCCGCCTTCCCATCCCCCTTCGACTATGCCAATCGCACGCGCGTCTTTGTCGTCACCGATGTGCGCCGCGATGCGATGGACCAGGTGGCGGCGGCCTATCGCGAGCTGTTCCTTGCTGCCGGCGGCGGCGGACTTGGGTTGTTCACCGCGATCTTCCGCCTGCGCGCCGTGCAGAAGCGCATCCTGCGACCGCTGGCCGAAGCCGGGCTGCCGCTCTATGCCCAGCATGTCGATCCGCTGGATAACGCGACGCTGGTAGATATCTTCCGCGCCGAGGAGCATGCCTGCCTGCTGGGAACGGATGCGATGCGCGACGGTGTCGATGTGCCGGGCGCATCGCTGCGGCTCGCCGTCTTCGACCGCGTGCCCTGGCCACGACCCGATCTGCTGCACAAGGCGCGCAAGGCGGCCTTCGGCGGCCAGGCCTATGACGATCTGCTGACCCGCCTGAAGCTGAAGCAGGCCTATGGCCGGCTGCTGCGCCGCGCCGAGGATTATGGTGTCTTCGTTGTACTGGATGCACAGCTGCCCACCCGTCTTCTCTCCGCTTTCCCGGCCAGTGTCGAGGTGCGCCGGGTCGGCATCCGGGAAGCCGTGGCGGAAACTGCGGCCTTTCTGCATGGAATGCGGGCCGGCACTGGCGAACAACAGAATCTCGCCTAAGATGGACCGGCACTGGCGCCATGCTTTCGCCGCAGTCTGCCGGTAGCCAGTTTCCCATCATCACGCCCCATCCCGTCACGTCCTGCCCCGAAGGCTCACCCGCCCATGTCGACCATCACGCCTCAGAATGCCCTGATCTATGCCATGGTGATCGCTGCCGTGGCCGATGGAAAACTGAAAGACACCGAAGTGTCCGCCATTGATGTGGCCGTGCGGCACCTGCCGATTTTCCGCGGTTATGGCCTGGATGCCATGCAGGTGGCGGTGGGCGACTGCGTTGCACTGCTGGACCAGGATGATGGTGTCGATGCAGCCCTTGGCCTGGTGAAGGAGGCGCTGCCGACCGACTGGTGCGAGACGGCATACGCGCTGGCCTGCGACATCGTCGCCGTCGATGGCCACGGCCGGCAGGAAGAGCTGCGCTGGCTGGAAATGCTGCGGCATGAGTTGCGCGTGGAGCGCCTGCATGCGGCCGCGATCGAACGCGGTGCCGGCGTGCGCTACAAGCGCCTGCCGGGCGACCTGCCCAAGGCCTGATTTATTCTGCTGCCGTCTTCAGCGCGGCACCGGCCAGCGCACTGCCTTTGGGCAGGATGATCGGAATGGCCCGCGCGCCGATGCGCACGCTCGCCGGCACTGTGGCGACGATATCGCCATCGGCCTGCACCGGCTCATGCTCCGCGCCGGCAATCATCACTTCACGGCCGCGCACCAGTTCGATCTCCGGCAGCTTCTGCAGCAGGCCGAGCGTCAGCGCCACAGTGGCGCGCAGGGCGCCGATGCGGCCGCCCATCTTGAACAGGCAGACCTCGAAGGCCGGATCGTCCAGGCGCGCATTGGGTGCGCAGACGAATTTTCCGCCGTAGAAATGCCCCTTGGCGATCACTGCCGAGGCGCAGTCATAGTCTTTGCCGTCGATGCTGACGCGGTAACGCGGCACTTTATAGGCAGCAAGCTGGCGCAGGCTTTCGATCACATAGGCGCCCTTGCCGAACCAGCGCTTCAGTTGCGGCGGCAGATCGGCCACCACATGCGCATCGAAGCCGACACCGGCCATGATGGTGAAAAGCCGGTCGTTGACGAAACCCGGCCAGATCTGCGCCTGCGGTCCGTGCAGCACGGCGCGCATCACCGATGGCGGATCGAGCGGCAGCCCGATTTCCATCGCCAGCACATTGGCGGTGCCGAGCGGAAAGATGCCGAGCGGCGCGCTTAACTGCGGCAGGCCGTTGGCGACCTCGCCGATTGTGCCGTCGCCGCCGGCCGCCACCACCGCATCGTATTTTTCGGCCAGACCTTCGGCAGCGAAGGCTTCGGCATCGCCGCGCTTTGTCGTCGGGCGGAATTCCACCGCGCAGCCGGAATCCTCCAGCAGCTCGAGATAGGCTTCCAGCCGGGCACGCTTGCGCCGTCCCAGCTGGCCGGCTCCGGCGGTCGGGTTGTAGATCACCAGCAGCCGCCGGCGGTAGGTCGCATGCTGGGATGCAGGCATGGCGGCCCGGATAGCAGATTTTCGCCCCCGGCGGCAGGGACGGTTTTATGACAGGGCCGACCTCGCCCCTGCCGTTTGCATAATTACGTATGCTATGCCCTGTGCATGACATGGTATGCGATTCGCCAGGGAGCCTTCCTGGCTCTCCTGTTCCTGCTGGCCGGCCCGGCCGGTGCTCAGACCGGGGGCCAGGCGGGCGTCGTGACTGTCCTGGATGGCGACACGCTCAAGATCGCCGGGGTGAATTACCGCCTGCATGGCATCGACGCCCCGGAAAAAGCCCAGCATTGCCAGAGGGATGGGGTGGATTGGCTGTGCGGCCAGGAGGCGGCGGGCTATCTGCGTGACCTGGTCCGTGGCCGGGTGGTGACCTGTACTGAAAGGGACCGCGACCGCTATGGCCGGGTGGTGGCGGTCTGCCATGCCGGCGAAACCGACCTGAACCGGGCCATGGTGCGGGCCGGGCTGGCCTGGGCCTATCTGGCCTATAGCCGGGATTATGAGTCAGCCGAGTGGGAAGCCCAGATATTAGGGACCGGGCTCTGGGCCCCGTCGGTGCAGGCTGAACCGGCCTGGGACTGGCGGCGGGAGCGCCGCGCCAAACCGCCGCAAAACCCGCCCCGAATCCGGGGTTGACAGCCCCTTTGCCCCGGCTATAGTGCGCCCCTCGAATTCAGGCGGCACCGGACGGCCGGCGCTGCCGCTTTCTTATGGAATATCAAGATGTTCGCAGTAATCAAGACCGGCGGTAAGCAGTATAAGGTGACAGCGGGCGACGTGCTCGAGGTCGAACTGGTCGCCGGCGAAGCGGGCGACAAGATCGAATTCGGCCAGGTTCTGGCCATCGGCAATGGCGGCGACGTCAAGCTGGGCAAGGCCGTCGAAGGCGCCAAGGTGAAGGCTGAGGTGGTGGGTCTGACCCGCGGCCCGAAGCTGATCATCTTCAAGAAGCGCCGCCGGCAGAACTCGCGCCGCAAGAACGGCCATCGTCAGCGCTACACCGCGGTGAAGATTCTCGAGATCGCCGCCTAAGCGCCGCGCAGACAGACTTTAAGGAGACAGTTCCATGGCACATAAAAAAGCTGGCGGCTCTTCGCGCAACGGTCGCGACTCCGAGTCCAAGCGCCTCGGCGTCAAGAAGTACGGCAGCGAAGCTGTCGTCGCCGGCAACATCATCGTGCGCCAGCGCGGCACCAAGGTGCATGCCGGCAAGAACGTCGGCATGGGCAAGGATCACACCCTGTTCGCCACCGCCGACGGCAAGGTGAAGTTCCACGAGGGCAAGGGCAGCCGCTCGTATGTTTCGGTGTTGCCGCCGGAGGCGTGATCACACGCGCCTTTCCCGCAAGCATCACAATCGATCAAGGGGAATGGCGCAGGCCATTCCCCTTTTTCGTTTCCGCACCACAGTGAACTGCAATGAAATTCCTCGATCAGGCCAAGGTCTTTGTTGAAAGCGGACAGGGCGGACCCGGTTCCGTCAGCTTCCGCCGTGAGAAGTTCATCGAATACGGCGGGCCCGATGGTGGCAACGGCGGCAAGGGCGGCGATGTCTGGGCCGAATGCGTCGATGGCCTCAACACGCTGATCGACTACCGCTACCAGCAGCATTTCCGCGCCGCCCGCGGCGGCCATGGTTCGGGCCGGCAGCGCTCGGGCGCCAATTCCGACGATGTGATCCTGAAAGTGCCGAAGGGCACGCAGATTCTCGCCGAGGATAACGAAACACTGATCGCCGACCTGACCGAAATCGGCCAGCGCGTGCTGCTGTGCAAGGGCGGCGACGGCGGCTTCGGCAACGAGCATTTCAAGTCGGCCACCAACCGCGCGCCGCGCCGATCCGATCCCGGCTGGCCCGGCGAGGAAAAGTGGATCTGGCTGCGGCTGAAGCTGATCGCCGATGCCGGCCTGGTCGGCCTGCCCAATGCCGGCAAGTCCACCTTCCTGAGCCGCGTGTCGCGCGCCAAGCCCAAGATCGCCGACTATCCCTTCACGACGCTGAAGCCGCAGCTGGGTGTGGTGAAAGCCAATGACAAGGAATTCGTGCTGGCCGATCTGCCCGGCCTGATCGAAGGTGCCGCCGAAGGTGCCGGCCTCGGTCATCGCTTCCTAGGCCATGTCGAGCGCTGTGCCGTCATCCTGCACCTGCTGGATGGCACGGCGGAAGACCCGGTCAAGGACTGGAAGCTGGTGCGCAAGGAACTGAAAGCCTATGGCGGCGGCCTCGAGAAGAAGCTCGAGATCATCGGCCTGAACAAGATCGACGCGATCCCGGCCGACGAGCTGAAAGACAAAATGGCCAAACTGAAGCGTGCGGCCAAGCGCCCGGTTCTGGCGCTGTCCGGCGTCACCGGTGAAGGTGTCGATGCCGTTTCGACGCAGCTGTTTGCCATCATCGCCGAGGCCCGCGCCGCCGAAAAGGCGGCCGCAGGAATCGAGATTGGCGAAGTCGAGACTGGTGATGAGTAACGGCCTCGAGAAATCGAAGCGCATTGTCATCAAGGTCGGCTCGTCGCTGCTGGTCGATGCCGAGAAGAATACACTGCGCGATGCATGGCTGACCGCGCTGGTTGAAGACATCGCGAAACTGCGCGCCGATGGCAAGGAAGTTCTAGTCGTTTCCTCCGGCGCCATCGCACTCGGCCGCCGCATCCTCGGCCTGAACGGCAAGGCGTTGCGGCTGGAGGAAAGCCAGGCCGCCGCCGCCGCCGGCCAGATCAAGCTGTCTTCCGCCTGGCAGGATGCGCTGGCGAGGCATGATCTGAAGACTGCGCAGCTGCTGCTCACGCTGGGGGACACGGAATCGCGCCGGCATTACCTGAATGCGCGCGAGACGGTGAACACGCTGCTCAGGCTCGGCACCGTGCCTGTCGTGAACGAGAATGACACGGTGGCCACCGCCGAAATCCGCTTTGGCGACAATGATCGCCTGGCTGCCCGCGTCGCGCAGATGATCTCGGCTGATTGCCTGGTGCTGCTGTCGGATATCGACGGACTCTACACCACCGATCCCGGCGTCGACCCGAATGCAAAATTCCTGTCCGAGATCGAGGCGGTCACGCCGGAGATCGAGGCGATGGCTGGCGTATCGCGCTCCGGCCTCGGCCGCGGCGGCATGATCACCAAGATCGTGGCGGCCAAGATTGCCGTCGGCGCCGGCTGTGCCATGGTGATCGCCAATGGCAAGCAGCTGCACCCTGTGCAGAGCGTGCGTGAAGGCGGACGCTGCACCTGGTTCCATGCCCATTCCACGCCGGCGGCGGCGCGCAAGCAGTGGATCGCCGGCCATCTCAATCCGCAGGGCACGCTGATCCTGGATGATGGCGCGGTGAAGGCGCTGCGCTCGGGCCGTTCGCTGCTGCCCGCCGGCGTCACCCAGGTGGATGGCAGTTTCCAGCGTGGCGATCTGGTGCGCGTCTGCACCACCGACGGCACCGAGATCGCGGTTGGACTTTCGGCTTACGCCGATGAGGATGCGCGCCGCATCAAGGGGCACAAATCCGGCGACATCGAGGAGATTCTCGGTTACCGTGGCCGCGATGAAATGATCCACCGCGACGAGCTGGTGCTCAGATGACCGCGCATAGTGCGATTACCGATACCGCAGCGATGATGGAGCAGATGGGCCTGGCAGCAAAATCTGCCGGACGAATCCTTGCCACGGCGTCGACCGCGCAGAAGAATGCCGCTTTGAAAGCTGCCGCAGCCGCGTTGCGCGCCGGTGAACAGAAGATTCTGGCCGCCAATGCGCAGGACATGGCGGCCGGCAAGGCGAAGGGCCTCACCGCCGCCCTGCTCGACCGCCTGATGCTGGATGGCAAGCGCGTGGCGTCTATTGCACAAGGGCTGGAAGAGATCGCCGAACTGGCCGATCCGGTCGGCGGCGTGATCGCGGAATGGACCCGGCCCAACGGCTTGAAATTCGAACGTGTGCGCACGCCGCTTGGCGTGATTGGCGTGATCTATGAAAGTCGTCCGAATGTGACCGCCGATGCGGGCGGGCTGTGCCTCAAGGCCGGCAACGCCTGCATCCTGCGCGGCGGTTCGGAAAGCTTCCACTCCAGCATGGCGATCCATGCCTGCCTGGTCGAAGGCCTGCTGGCCGCCGGCCTGCCGGCAAACTCGATCCAGCTGGTGCCCACCACCGATCGCGCCATGGTCGGCGCCATGCTGACGGCGGCGCAGTGGCTGGATGTGATCGTGCCGCGCGGCGGCAAGTCGCTGGTCGCCCGCGTGCAGTCTGAGAGCCGCGTGCCAGTCTTCGCCCATCTGGAAGGCAATTGCCATGTCTATGTCGAGGCAAGTGCCGCTCTCGATATGGCGAAAGAGATCGTACTGAATGCCAAGCTGCGCCGCACCGGCGTCTGCGGCGCCGCCGAGACGCTGCTGGTCGAACGCGCTGCAGCCGGAACTCATCTCAAGCCACTGGTCGCCATGCTGCTGGATGCGGGCTGCGAAGTGCGCGGCGATGCCGAGACGCAAATGGTGGATGCGCGCGTGAAGCCGGCCACCGAAGCCGACTGGGCGACCGAGTATCTCGATGCCATCATCGCCGTGCGCGTGGTGGATGGCCTGGAGGCTGCCATCGAGCATATCTCGACCCATGGCTCCAGTCATACGGAAGCGATCCTGACCGAGGATGCCGGCCATGCGAGCGATTTCATGAACCGGCTCGACAGTGCCATCCTGCTGCATAATGCGTCGACCCAGTTCGCCGATGGCGGTGAATTCGGTTTCGGCGCCGAGATCGGCATAGCCACCGGCAAGATGCATGCGCGCGGCCCGGTTGGCGTCGAGCAGCTCACCACGTTTAAATACCGCGTGCACGGCAACGGGCAGATTCGGCCCTGACGATGCCTGTCCAGGCCATAACGACGGAGCAGCCAAGCCCCGCATGATTCCGCCCCTCGGTTCATCCATTGGCCTGCGCATCGGCCTGCTCGGCGGCTCGTTCAACCCCGCCCATGCCGCCCATCGCGAAATCAGCCTGACCGCGCTGCACCGGCTGAAGCTGGATCAGATCTGGTGGCTGGTCAGCCCGCAAAATCCGCTCAAACCTGCGCGCGGTATGGCGCCGCTCGATACGCGGCTGGCCCAGGCCCAGGCCGTGGCGGCGCATCCGCGTATCCGGGTCACCGCGGTCGAAACCCGGCTCGGCACGCAGTATACGGCCGATACCCTGGCAGCCCTGCACCGGCACTACCGGCAGGCACGCTTCGTCTGGCTGATGGGCGCTGATAACCTGGCGCAACTGCATCGCTGGCGCGACTGGCAGGGTATTGCCCGGACCATGCCGATCGCCGTGCTGGATCGTCCGGGCTTCAACCTGACGGCAATGCAAAGTCCGGCCGGGCAATGGCTGTCGCGGCACCGCGTGGCACGCTATGATGCCCCTGCCCTGCCGGGCAAGGCCACGCCGGCCTTCCTGCTGCTGAAGTCCAAACTCAATCCGCTCTCGGCCACAGCGATCCGGCAGAAGAAAAACGGAAGGCACGTAGGATGAAGAGCTTTCTTGTTGCTTACGACTTTGGCACCGGTGGCCTGTGGGCGATCCTGAATGCCGAAAGCAAGGATCAGATCACCAAGCGCTTCCCTGACCTGACCATTCTGGAGCAGCGTCCGGACTCGATGTCTGAAGCAGATTACGGCCGCATCACGGCGCAGGAGACCTACGCTTTGTCTGGTCCGCTGCCACAATGGCTGGCCGACCTCGACAAGAAATAAGCCGCCGTCACGGTTGCCGCAGGAACAGCTTGTTCACGCCGGTCAGCATCCGGTGAACCGGGCCGTAAATCGCGGCAAAGTCGTCCCAGCCTAAATCCATCATCTGCGCCATTGCGCCCAGACTCCGGCGCCCGTCGATCAGTGCCACGATCTCGGCAGCTTTCGACGGCGCGGCAAAGACCAGCCGGGCGGCATCAAAGGTCACCGCCAGTTCGCCGCGCTGGGCCAGCGTCTCTGCCAGCGCCTTGGCCGGCACGCCATTCAGCCATGGCGCCAGATCCGGGGCCGGTTGTGCCACGGCCTCGGCAGCGCGGTCCTGCGGCACCACATACATCACATGGGTTTTCAGCGAACCGCACAGACGCTCGGCCAGCGCCTGTTGCTCGGGCAGCGATAAGGCTGCTGCGCGCCGACGCAGTTCGTCGTCTTTCAGATAGGTGAGTGGGTCGTAGCAGCAGGGCTCGATAAAGCTGGCGATATGCAGGCCCGCCCCATCAATAAGCGCATGCAGCTCCGGCACCGTATAGGCACGGTCCTGGCTATGCAGCAGAAGGTCATACAGACCAGAATCATTGTTCTTGTGATCGACCAGGAATGGATTGCGCTGGAATTCATTGGTCTCGGGCAATTCAGCCAGCAGCGCTTTGGCCAGCGCCACCTGCCGCTGCGGTGCCTCGCCTATGGTGAGCTGGCGCAGTGCTGCCTGCATGGGGTAGACGCCGGCGCGACCATATTGCCCGTAGACCATCAACCCCATGCCGCCATGAGGGCCGAGCTGATCGACCAGCATCTGCAAACCCGCAGCCGGATCGGGCAGATGATGCAGCACGCCGCAGCAGTCGATGTAGTCATACGGCCCCGGCGCCAGTTGCGGCAGATCGAGCAGCGAGCCGGTGCGGAAGCGGATATTGGTCAGGCCACGTACTTTGGCGCGCGCCTCGGCAATGGCGCGCGAGGCGGTGGAAAGATCGAGATAGACCACCTCATGCTGGGCGCCGCTGGCAGCGAGATACTGTGCCAGATGGATCAGCCCGTCACCGGTACCGCCGCCAGCGACCAGCACCCGCATGGGGTGATGGAAATCCCGCCGGCCGCCGAAAACATAGTGATTGAGTTCAGGCAGGAAGCTGGGACTGCCGGTGATCAGCCGGCGCGTTTCGTCGGCCGGGTCACGGGCCGGATAAGGATAGGCTTCGTATTGCTGCTGAACCGGATCTGTCACGAGACCTTGATGACCACCTTGCCTGTGGTCTTGCGCGACAGCAGTGCCTGCATCGCCTGCGGCACCTGATCCAGCGGGAAGGTGCCAAAAACATGCGGCTTCAGCTTGCCATGTTCATACAACGCCAGCAGGGCTGCAAAATTGGCGCGGTTCTTTTCCGGTTCGCGAGCAGCAAAGGCACCCCAGAAGACGCCGACAATGCTGCAGCCCTTGATCAGCGCCAGATTGGCCGGTGCTTCCGGAATGCGCCCCGAGGCGAAGCCGATCACCAGCAGGCGGCCATCCCAGTTGATGCAGCGCAAGCTCTGATCGAAAGCATCGCCGCCGACGGCATCATAGATCACATCGGCGCCATTGCCGCCGGTAAGTTCCTTGACGCGGTCCTTGATACTTTCCGTCGAGTAATTGATCACATGAGAAGCGCCATACTCTTTCACGATGGCGGCCTTCTCGTCCGACCCCACGGTGCCGATCACGGTGGCACCGAGTTCGCGACCCAGTTCGACAGCATTGAGGCCGACGCCGCCGGCAGCACCATGCACCAGCAGCACCTCGCCCTTCTTGATGCGGCCACGGTCGACCAGCGCGTGATAGGTGGTGCCGTAGGTGATCGGGAAACCGGCCGCGATCTCGTAGGGCATGCTGGCAGGAATCTTGAACACATTGGCGGCCGGACAGTTCATCTGCTCCGCGAAGGCACCGTTACTGGTGGTCGCCATCACGCGGTCGCCGACCTTGAGATCGGTCACCTTTTCGCCGACGGCGATGATTTCGCCGCCGCATTCCATGCCGGGCGCGAAGGGGAAAGCCGGCTTGACCTGGTATTTGTTGGCGATGATCAGGGTGTCGGGAAAATTGAGGCCCGCGGCATGTACGCGGATCCGAACATCCTTCGGGCCGAGTGCGGGTAACGACAGATCATCGAGCACCAGGCTCTCCGGTCCACCCCAGGCCTTGCACACCATCGCCTTCACAGTGACTGCCGACATCGCACGACTCCCTTGAATCCTGATTTTTTGTTGTGCCGCAGATACAGAAATGGCGCCGACTTGCATCGGCGCCATGGCGGAAGCCCCGGGTTATTTCGGGGCCATAACCATCGTCATCTGTCGCCCTTCCATCTTGGGCGTCTGTTCCATCTTGGCCTTGTCGCCAAGATCGTCGCGCACGCGGTCGAGCAGCTTCATGCCCAGCTCCTGGTGCGCCATTTCGCGGCCACGGAAGCGCAGGGTCACCTTGACCTTGTCGCCTTCTTCGAGGAAGCGCTGCATCGCCCGCATCTTCACGTCATAGTCATGCGTGTCGATCATCGGACGCAGCTTGATTTCCTTGATCTCGATAACTTTCTGCTTCTTGCGCGCCTCGGCGGCCTTCTTCTGCGCCTCGTACTTGTACTTGCCGTAATCAAGGATCTTGGCGACGGGCGGGTCGGCGGTGGGCGAAATTTCGCAGAGATCGAGGCCGGCTTCTTCAGCCAGACGCAGGGCTTCACGGATGGAAACCACGCCACGATTTTCGCCAACGGCGTCAATCAGGCGGACGTTCGGGACATCAATCTCGAAATTAACCCGCGGTCCATCGGTTTTCGGTGTCGGCGGGGCATTGAAGGGGGGACGGGCTATGACGCGCTCCTAAAGCAGTTGCAACAAAATCAGTAGGTTAAGGCGAATTGGACGGGTTGACCCCCATGGGGTCAGCCGGGCATCCGGGCCTCGGCCGACAATTTAGCAATCGCCTCGGCCAAAGCAATGGTTTCCTGCTGCTCCGTGCCCAGGCGCCGCAGGGTGACGGTACCCTGCTCCGCCTCTTTTTTGCCGACCACCAGGATGACGGGCACCTTGGCCAGGCTGAGTTCGCGAATCTTGTAGTTGATCTTTTCATTGCGCAGGTCGGTGTCGACGCGCATGCCGGCAGCATCGAGCTGGTCGGCGACGGTCTGCGCATAGTCGTCGCAATCTGACACGATTGGCGCCACCACGGCCTGCAGTGGTGCCATCCACAGAGGCAGACGCCCGGCATACTGTTCCAGCAGGATGCCGATGAAACGCTCGAAGCTGCCGAGGATCGCGCGATGCAGCATCACAGGGCGATGCTTGGCACCATCGGCACCGACATAATCCGCACCCAGCCGCTCGGGCAGCACGAAGTCGACCTGCAGCGTGCCGCACTGCCAGTCACGGCCGATGGTGTCGCGCAGCACGAATTCCAGCTTCGGACCATAGAAGGCGCCTTCGCCGGGGTTCAGCGTGTAGTCGAGGCCGGACGCGATGCAGGCATCCTTCAAGGCATTCTCGGCTTTGTCCCAGGTCTCGTCCGAACCGGCGCGCTTGGCCGGCCGGTCGGAGAACTTCACCTTGATCTCAGTGAAGCCCATATCCTTGTAGATGCTCTGCAGCAGGTCGCAGAAGATCTTGCTCTCCGAGATGATCTGGTCCTCGGTGCAGAAGATATGCGCATCATCCTGGGTGAAGTTGCGCACGCGCATGATGCCGTGCAGCGCGCCGCCCGGCTCGAAGCGATGGCAGGAACCGAACTCGGCCATGCGCAGCGGCAGGTCGCGATAGCTCTTGAGACCCTGGTTGAAGATCTGCACGTGGCAGGGGCAGTTCATCGGCTTCAGCGCGAAGATGCGCTCATCGGGATTGGCGGCGAAGTCGCGGATGCCCTCTTCGTTTTCCGCGATATACATGCTCTCGCGGAACTTCTCCCAGTGGCCCGAGGCTTCCCACAGCTTGCGGTCGACCAGCTGCGGCGTCTTCACTTCCACATACTTGGCCTTCTCCAGGCGCTGGCGCATGTAGCGTTCCAGGGTGCGATACAGCGTCCAGCCCTTGGGGTGCCAGAACACCATGCCGGCGGCCTCTTCCTGCTGGTGGAACAGACCCATTTCCTTGCCGAGCCGGCGATGATCGCGTTTCTCGGCTTCCTCAAGGCGCTTGAGATACGCATCCAGTTCCTTCTGGTCGCGCCAGGCGGTGGCATAGACGCGCTGCAGCTGGCGGTTCTTGGCATCGCCACGCCAGTAGGCGCCCGACACCTTCATCACCTTGAATACCGGTGGCAGCTTGCCGGTGGAGGGCAGATGCGGACCCATGCAGAGGTCGAGCCAGCTGTCGCCCTGGCGATAGATCGAGATCGCCTCGCCGCGCTTGGCGATTTCCGCCACCCACTCGGCCTTGTAGGTCTCGCCGATCGACGTGAAGTATTCGACGGCCTTTTCCGGCGCCCATTCCTCGCGCTCGATCGGCAGGTCGCGCTTGACGATTTCTGTCATGCGCTGCTCGATCTTGCCGAAGTCTTCCGGCGTGAAAGGCTCGTCACGGACGAAATCGTAGTAGAAACCGTCCTCGGTGGCGGGACCGAAGGTGATCTGGGTGCCGGGGAACAGCTCCTGCACCGCCTGCGCCATCACATGGGCGCCGTCGTGGCGGATCAGCTCGAGCAGCTCGGCCTCGTTCTTGTCCTTCATCGTCACGATCTCGAGCTTGGCGTCGCTCTTGATCGGCGTCTTGAGATCCTTCAGTACGCCATCCAGGCGGATCGCCAGCGCCGCCTTGGCCAGGCCGGCGCCAATGCTGGCCGCCACATCGGCCCCGGTGCTGCCGGCCGCGTAAGTTCGCACACTGCCATCGGGCAGGGTGACGCGGATTTCGGCGGCAGAAAGGGCTGAGCTGGACATGATTTAGCGGACCTCCAAGGGGGCGCAGCCTAGCCGCCACGGCCCCCCTGTCAAGCCGGGCCAGCCGCCCGCCCGGCCCGATTCAGGGCAGCGCGTCGCGACGCCTGCCGCTTTCGGCAGCAGCGCGGGTCTGACCCTGGCCGGCGCAGCCGAATCTGCTGGGTCCGGGGCCGGGAATATGCTGGCATGGGCTTCGCATAACCGGACGGGTCAACCGTCGTCCACAGGGCGTCGTTCAACAGGGGGCTTTATCCATGCGTATCCGAACCATTCTTGCCGGACTTGCCGTTGGGGGTCTGACCCTGGCCGGGCTGGCTGCACCGGCCATCGCCGGCGCCACCTTCGATGCCGTCAAGGCCAAGGGCTTCGTGCAATGCGGCGTCAACGGCAGTGTCGCCGGCTTCTCGGCCCCGAACAGCCAGGGCCTGTGGACCGGCATCGATGTCGACATGTGCCGCGCCGTGGCGGCCGCCATGTTCGGCGATTCCAGCAAGATCAAATACACCGCGCTGACAGCGCAGCAGCGCTTTGTCGCCCTGCAGTCAGGCGAGATCGACGTGCTGACCCGCAACGTGACCCAGACCCTGCTGCGCGATGCCTCGCTCGGCCTGCGCGAAACCGGCGTCAACTTCTATGACGGCCAGGGCTTCATCGTGAACAAGAAGCTGGGCGTGAAATCGGCCAAGGAACTGAATGGCTCGACCGTCTGCGTACAGCCGGGGACGACGACGGAACTGAACCTGTCGGATTACTTCCGCAAGTCGAACATGACCTTCAAGGCCGTGGTGATCGAGAAGGTGGATGAAAACATCGCCGCCTTCTCCTCCGGTCGCTGCGACGTCTACACCACCGATGCCTCGCAGCTCGCCGCCATCCGCGTCACCGCGCTCAATCCGCCGGATGATTACATCATCCTGCCCGAGCGCATCTCCAAGGAGCCGCTGGGTCCGATGGTGCGCCAGGGTGACGACCAGTGGTACCAGATCGTGAAATGGGTGCTGCTGGCGCTGAAGGAAGCCGAGGAGCTGGGCATCACGCAGACCAATGTGGACGAGATGCTGAAAAGCGAAGATCCGGTGATCAAGCGCTTCCTCGGCGTCACCCCGGGCTATGGCAAGGCGCTCGGCCTGGATGAGAAATGGGCCTACTGGATCGTCAAGCAGATCGGCAATTACGGCGAGAGCTTCGAGCGCAACCTGGGCAAGGGCAGCCCGGTGAAGCTGGAGCGCGGCCTGAATGATCTGTGGACCAAAGGCGGTCTGATGTACGCCATTCCGCTGCGCTGAACAGCATCATATCCAAATACGCGACGACCGGGGCTCAACCCCGGTCGTTTGCGTTTCAGTTGTTGTGATTGGGAAACAGCAGGCGTGTATAGACCTTGATATAGGCCTCGCACATCGCATCCACCGTGAAGTTTTCCATCACATGACGGCGCGCCCGCTCGGCGATCTGCATGCGCCGTTCCGGTGTCAGCTTCAGCGCCTCATCGAGTGCATCGGCCAAGGCTTCGGCATCGCCCGGCGGCACCAGCCAGCCGGTTTCGCCCGGCAGCACGGTTTCGCGGGAACCGCCATGATCGGTGGCGACAACCGGCTTGCCCATCGCCTGTGCTTCGACGGCAACACGGCCGAAGCCTTCGGGGAAGGTGGAGGCCGAGACCACCACATCAGCCAGCATGTAAGCCGCCGGCATATCCTTGCCATCGCCCGGCATGCGCACGCTGCGGTCCAGACCGAGCTGCACGATCAGGCCCTCCAGGTCGGCGCGATAGCCTTCGCGGCCCTGGGTGGAGCCCAGCAGCACGGCGGTGAAATCCTGCTCGCCATGGCGGTCGGCGAGGATTTTCAGCGCCCGCAGCAGCACCGTATGGCCCTTCCAGCGCGTCAGCCGGCCCGGCAGCAGGATCACCGGGCGGCCGTCGGTCAGGCGCCACTGCTGCTGCAGGTTCGACATGCGCTCTGGGTAGATGCGGGTCGGATCGAATTTCGCCAGATCGGTGCCGCGCGGAATCGTCACCAGGCGTGCGCGGGCCACGCCGAAGGCCTTGTTGGCGTAATCGGCGACGAAATCGGAAATCGCCACCACCACATCGCCCTTGGCCATCGGTCCGGCCCAGAATTTCTTGAACCAGCTATGCGACTTGTAGGCATTGTGGAATGTGGTGACCAGCGGCACGCCACAGCGCTGCGCCGCCAGGCGCGCCGACCAGGCCGGGGCGCGGGAGCGCACATGCACCAGGTCGACCGGCAGGCTGCGGATCAGCTCCTCCAGCCGCGCGGCATTGCGCCGGATCTTGAACGGGTTCTTGCTCGCCACCGGCAGGGTGATGTGCTTGGCGCCGGCGCGTTCCAGTTCGCGCACCATCGGGCCGCCTTCAGACACCACATAGGAAACCCAGCCGGCCCTGGCGAGCGCCTTGGCGGTATCCACCGTGCCGCGCTCGACGCCACCGGTCACCAGGGCGGGCAGCACCTGCATCACGGCGGGTGGTCTTCCCGAACTGGGCTTGTCTGCGTTAGAAATGGGGTTGTCGGACATCGCGGCTGAAACGGCGGGAAGTTGGACCACTATAGGCCGCATGCCGCGTATCGCAAAGCCGCGGCGCTGGCAAGGCCGGACCGGCCGCAGGACGAAGAAAGCAGGAAACGGCAGGGTGTTACAGCGCACAAAATCACGGACATGGGCTTACGGACCGATCCTGGCACTGGCCGCCCTGCTGTGGCTGGCCATCGGCTTTGGCCCGGCTGCGGCCCGCACGCCGCCCAATGCCAATCCCTCCCATGAGGAGATCCTGCGCGGCTTCGATGCCAGCGCACTCTGGGCCAGCCGCGAGGATGTCGCCCATGGCGGCACCTACAACCCCGCCGGCATGATCGTGAAATGGCAAAAGCCGATCCTCTACAAGATCGAGGGTATCCGCTCCCGGCCGGACCTGATCAATCTGGCCATCGCCACGCTGAAACGGCAGGCGGCAATTGCCGGTATCGAGGCCCGTCCGGCCAGCGCGCAGGAACCGGCCAACTACACCATGGGCTTCCACAATGTCGCCAGTTTCGATCTCGGCGACCGCAAGGCGATCTGCTACGCCGGCCCCAATTACAATACCAGCGGCCATATCCAGCATGTGAACCTGCAGATCAATCTGGCCGCGCCCAATATCGAGCGCTGCGTGCGGCATGAAATCCTGCACAGCTTCGGCCTGCTGAACCATCCGCACAGCCTGCATTCGGTGCTGAGCTATTACACCACGGT
>NZ_CALRUC010000059.1:0-27137 GCF_943371255.1 Ferrovibrio terrae
ATGATCATCGGCGAGAACAGCCGCGACAACGACCTCGAAGTCAATCCGATGAAGGCCAAGCAGCTGACCAACATGCGTGCGTCGGGCAAGGATGAGGCCGTGCGCCTCACCCCGCCGCGCAAGATGACGCTGGAGCAGGCGATCAGCTACATCGGCGACGACGAACTGGTGGAAGTGACGCCGAAGAGCGTGCGAATCCGCAAGAAGCTGCTGGACCCGAACGACCGCAAGCGCGCCTCTCGCGCCTCTGACGTCGCCGCCTGAGCGCAGCACCCTATTCCATGATCTGAAAAAGGCCGGGTTAAAACCCGGCCTTTTTTTGCCTATGCCGTCGGGCAAAAGCCGTCAGCCGAAACGTCGCATTGAAATCTGGTCAGTCCTTCACGCTGGCGCAGTAGCGCGTCGATGAGCGGATCCTGGCACAGGCTGCATCGGCATCCTTGCGTTCGGCAAAGCCGACCAGCATCAGGCGGGCAAAGGCACCGCGGTTGGGGGTATCGACCCATTCGACCTGCGGATCAAACTGACCATACAGGGCCGGATTGGCACGCAGCAGCTCCTGCCATTCATTGATCGCAGCCGATTCCGTGCGGTGCGACGCGAGATGGGCCCGCCAGCCGCTGATCCCCGCTGTGGTCATGTCCTTCATGCTGCCGGCCAGCTCCGGCGGCGTTGGCTGGGCGCCGGTGGCGGCAGCCATCTGCTGCTGCTCGGCCGCCATGGCCGGATTGTCGGCCGCCGCGGGCGACGGCTTGTAGCCCGGTGGCAGCGCCGGCGCAGCAGCCACCACGGTGGCAGCCGCCGGCGGCATGGCCGCAGCGGATGTGGCCGGCGCGGAAGCCGGCGCGCGCGCGCCCTGCCGCGGAGCCGGAGCCGGCGGCTTCGTGGCCGGTGACGGCACCAGCGCCATCTCGGCGGCCCGCTTGGCGGCCTCTTCCTCGGCCACCTTCTCCGGATCCCTGTAGTTCACCGGGGTGGTATTGGTCTGGTTCATCGCCTGGTTGGTGGTGGCGCGCTGGGCCGCCCAATTGGCCTGCGATACGCTGCCGGGCGGCGGCAGGACCACCTCGGGCGTCGGCGGATCGGACGGATACATGCCAAGCTCGATCTGCAGTTCCTGCCAGCTCTGGCAGGCACTCAGCAGTCCGGCGGCCAGTATCATGGCCATGACGTTACGGCAGGGCATCGACTCGTTCTCCACAGCCCGCATTTTAGGCTGACGCAGGATGACGGGCCAAGGTAGAAACATGGTTAAGACCATGGAGGATCAATGCCCGTACTCGACATCAAGGCCGACGTCACCGGCAAAGTCTGGAAGCTTGAGGCCGCTTTGGGCGCCAGTCTGGCGGCCGGCGACATCGTGATGATCCTGGAATCGATGAAAATGGAAATCCCGGTCGAGGCGCCGAAAACCGGCAGGCTGACCACGCTGGCCGTGGCCGAGGGCGACAGCGTCAAGGAAGGCCAGGTGCTGGCCAGAATGGAAATCTAGGGCTGGAGGTTTAACCCTCGCCACCCTGCTGCGGCCGGTGACGCAGGATCAGCGGTGTCTGCGCCATCATGAAGGCCACCGTCAGCCCGATCAGGCCAAAGACCTTGAAGGCAACCCAGACATCCGTGCTCTGCGTGCGCCAGACGATCTCGTTCAGGCCAGCCATCGCGACAAAGAACAGGCCCAGCCGCAGGGTGAGCTTGCGCCAGCCGTTCTCCGTCATCTGCAGCGATGTGCCCAGCACATACTGCAGCGGGTGCCGGTTGATGACATAGCCACCGAGCAGGATCACGGCGAAGATGGCATTGACGATGGTCGGCTTCATCTTGATGAAGGTCTCGTCCTGCAGCCACAGCGTCAGGCCGCCGAAGATACCCACCACCACCGCCGTCACCAGCGGCATCATCGGCACACGCCGCAGGAAGACCAGCGACAGCAGCAGCCCCACCGTCGTTGCCGCCAGCAGCACCGCCGTCGCTGGCAGCAGCCCCTCGGCACTGTAGACGATGAAAAACAGCGCCAGCGGGCCGTATTCGGTGGCGGGCTTGAGCCAGCGCGGTGCGGTGCGGGTCATGGGCGGCTTAACGCAGCGCGGCGGCGATATTGCCGCCATCCACTGTGGCAATCGCTGCCGTGGTCTTGGCAGCCACCGCCAGCTGCACGAAAGCCTGCGCCACATCGGCCGCCTTCACTTCGCGCGCCAGAAGATTGCCCGACATATAGTCCTTCTCGCTGACTCCGCGCGCCTTCGAGCGCTTGGCCACCATTTCATCAGTGAGCAGTCCGGAGCGGATGCGGTCGGCATTCACGGCCGAGGAGCGGATGCCCTGTGCGCCATAGTCCAGCGCATACTGGCGCGACAGGAACAGCGTGGCGGCTTTCGGGAGTCCATAGGGGCCGAAATCGGGGCCGGGATTGACCGCCTGCTTGGAGGCGTTGAACAGCAGGCAGCCGCCGGTCTTCTGCTGCAGCATAACCTTCACGGCGGCCTGCGCCACCGACTGATGGCTGAAGAAGTTCAGCTCGAAGCTCTGGCGCAGCAGCGCATCAGGCACCTCACCGATCTTGCCACCCCAGGCATTGCCGGCATTCGACACCACGATATCGACACCGCCGAAATGCTGCACGACCTTGGCGAATGCCGCCTGCACGGCGGCGGGCTTGGTGACGTCGCAGGCGACACCGATGCCACCCAGCTTCTTCGCCACGGCAGAGGCCTTCTCGCCATCGAGGTCGAACACGGCCACTTCGGCACCCTCGGCGGCAAAGGCTTTTGCTGTGGCAGCGCCGATGGCGCCGGCGCCACCGGTGACGACGACAACCTGGCGCGACAGCGGCTTTTCGCCACCCTTGCCCAGCTTGGCCTGTTCCAGCGACCAGTATTCGACATCGAAGATGTCGCGTTCCCTGATGCTGGTGAAGCGGCCGATGGCCTCCGCCCTGGTGATGATGCTGACCGCCATCTCGGCCACATCGCCGGCAATCACAGCATCTTTGCGGGTCTTGCCGACGCCGACCAGGCCGAGGCCGGGAATCAGCAATGCGCGCGGCATCGGATCGAGCATGATCTTCCTCGGCACCGCCTTGGCATTATGGCGCTCGAAATAGGCCTTGTACTTCTTGATGTATGCATCGACCGCCTTCTGGGCCTGCGCCTTGAAGGCATCGAGCTTGCCAGCCTCCGGCGCCGGCAGCACCAGCGGCCAGGGCTTGGTGCGGATCACATGATCGGGCGTCACCGTGCCGGCCTGGCTGTAACGCATCACATCCTTGCCGCGCGCAAAGGCCTGGATCTCGGCGCTGTCGCGCAGATTGAACACCCAGCGCGTATAGGCGCCGTCATCGCCAGCCGGAATGCCGAGCATGCCACGCAGGATCGGCAGCACATCTTCAGCGGCAGCGACCGTCTTCGGTAGCGCTTTGCCCGGCGTGAAGACGGTCTTCTTGCCCTTGGCGAGATGGCGTTCGGCCCTGGAGACGAATTCGATCATCAGATCGTAAGCTTCCTTCGCCGTCTCGGCGAAGGTGAAGATGCCATGCTTGAGCAGGATCAGGCCCTGACAGTCCGGGTTGGCCTTGAAGGCGGCGGCCGCTTTCTTGGCGAGGCCAAACCCCGGCATCTCGTAGTCCACCAGCGCGACGCGCTTGCCATAGAGCTTGCGGCAAATCTCGTCGCCGTCAGGCTGGTCGGTGATCGCCAGCACGGCGGAAGCATGGGTGTGGTCGATGAACTTGTGCGGCAGGAAGGCGTGGAACAGCGTCTCGACCGAGGGATTGGGTGAGCTGCTGTCCAGCAGGTTGCAGCGCTGGATGTTGACCATGTCCTCGTCGGTCAGCGTCTTGAGCGCGATCAGCTCCTGCAGCGGTGCCAGCTTCACGGCCGGCAGGCCCGGCGGCTCGATCACCGCCATGTCCCAGCCAGACCCCTTCACGCAAAGCACATCCACCGGCTTGCCCAGCGGATCGGCCATCGTGGTCTTCACCGAGGTATTGCCGCCGCCATGCTGCACCAGATCCGGCACGCCGCCGAGCAGGCGGGTGGTGTAGGTGCGCAGCGCCAGATCCTTGTTCACGCCCTGCTTGGCGTAATGGGCAATGGCGGCCTTGGCGTCGCGGTCGGACCAGAGATTCTTCATGGGGGCAGTTCCTGAGATTTATGCGAATTCGGGATAGAGCTTGGTGAGGCCGGCCTCGGAGGCGGCACAGACGCCACGTTCGGTGATCAGGCCGGTGACCAGGCGCGCCGGCGTGACGTCGAAACCGAAATTGGCGGCCTTGCTGCCTTCGGGCGTGATGGTGACCGGCACCACCTCGCCGGAGGCGGTACGACCGCTCATCACGGTGACTTCTTCCTGCGCGCGTTCCTCGATGGGAATTTCCTTCACGCCGTCGCGCAAGGTCCAGTCGATGGTGGAATGCGGCAGTGCCACATAAAACGGCACGCCGTTATCATGGGCGGCGAGCGCCTTGAGATAGGTGCCGATCTTGTTGCAGACATCGCCTTCGCGCGTGGTGCGGTCGGTGCCGACGATGCACATGTCGACCTGGCCATGCTGCATCAGATGGCCGCCGGCATTGTCGACGATCACGGTATGCGGCACGCCATGGCTGTTCAGTTCCCAGGCGGTCAGCGAAGCGCCCTGGTTGCGCGGCCGCGTCTCGTCGACCCAGACATGCACCGGAATGCCGGCATCATGCGCCTTGTAGATCGGCGCAATCGCGGTGCCCCAGTCCACCGTGGCGAGCCAGCCGGCATTACAATGGGTCAGGATGTTGATGGTGCGTTTGCGGCCGGCTTTTTCATACAGATCGGCAATGATCTTATGACCGTGATCGCCGATGGAGGAGCAGGTGGCGACATCATCCTCGGCGATCTCGGCGGCGACCTTGTAGGCAATCGCGGCGCGGCTGGCGGCCGGCTGGTTGTGCAGCGCATTGCGCACGCGATCCAGCGCCCATTTCAGGTTGATCGCAGTCGGCCGCGTTTCGTTGATGACGTGATAGGCTTTTTCCAGCGTGGCGTCTGACGGGTCGGCGCGCATGGCCAGTGCCATGCCATAGGCGCCGGTGGCGCCGATCAGCGGGGCGCCGCGCACCACCATGGCCTTGATCGCATGGGCAGCCTCTTCCCAGGTGGTCAGGGTGGTGGTGACGAAGGCATGCGGCAGCTTGGTCTGGTCGATGATCCCGACCGACCAGCCGTCGCCGTTGACCCAGATGGTGCGGTAGGCTACGCCCTTGACCTTCATGTCTCGCCCTTCAAATGGCCCGAAAATTGCGCGGAAAGTAGCGGACCCGGCCTTGCTGAGCAATGCCGGAAGCCGGCCCAAACCGGCTTGTCACACAGGTTTTGCCTGATGTTGGCTGTTCTGCTTTTGACCGTCGTGATCGACCTGATCGGCTTCGGCCTGATCCTGCCCCTGCTGCCGTTTTACGCCACCAGTTTCGGCGCTTCGCCCTTCACCATCGCCCTGCTGGCCGCCGTGTTCTCCATTGCCCAGTTCCTGTCGGCAACACCGCTGGGGGGCCTGTCGGACCGGATGGGGCGCCGCCCGGTTTTCCTGGGCTGCATGGCACTGACCGTGATCGGCTATGTGTCCCTCGCCTTTGCCGACACATTGCTGACCATTTTCCTCGCCCGTACCATCGCGGGCATCGGCAGCGGCAAGATCGGCATCGCCCGGGCCATCATCGCCGACAGCACCCCGCCGGAGCAGCGCGCCCGCGGCATGGGCCTGATCGGTGGCGCCTTTGGCATCGGCATGATCCTTGGACCGCTGATCGGCGGCCTGCTGGTTGGCCCGAATCCGCTGCAGCCGAACTATGCCCTGCCGGCCCTGGCGGCGGCCGGCACCTCGGCCATTGCCCTGCTGCTGGCCGTGCTGACCGTCCGCGAGACGCGACCGGACGCACCGCATACCCTGACCGGCATACAGCTGTGGCGGAATCCGTTCGCACCCCTGTCGCAACTGGGCCCGGCGGTGCTGGCGCTGATCGCGATCAATTGCAGCATCAACTTCGTCTTCTCACAGATCGAAGTCCTGTTTCCTCTCTTCGCTGCCGCGCGGCTCGACTGGCATGCTTATGAAGTCGGCCTGGCCTTCACTTTTATCGGCACCATCGTCCTGTCGATGCAGGGCTTCCTGATCGGGCCGCTGACCCGGCGGTTCGGTGAGCGCCGGCTGCTGACGATGGGCATGATCAACCTCGCCATCGGTACTGCGATGGCGTATTGGATCGTTTCCACGCCGACCATGGGCCTGTCGATCCTGCTCACCGCATCCGGCGTTGCCATGATCGGCCCGACGATCAACAGCCTGGCCTCGCGCAGCGCCCGCGCAACGCAGCAAGGCGTTGCACTGGGCAGCATGGAATCGCTTGCCGCGCTGGGTCGCACCTTCGGGCCACTGTGGGGCGGCTGGCTGTTCGACTATGCGGGCATCAACGTACCCTACTGGATCGGCGGCGCGATCCTGGCGGTCACGCTGGTGCTGGGCTGGCGATACATCCATCGTAGCCCGCCGCCATTATGATCCGGACTTGATGGCACCGCGGCAGATATCCGCCTTGTGGCTCGAATCAATACGTCCAGCCAGTGCCCGCGTCACATCATCCGTGACGGCCATGGTGCTGCCGCTGTATTGCGTAATAGCCCGGCGCACGCCGGCCTGATCAAGCGCTTGCGAGAGCAGGGAATCTGTCTTCGCAATCTCCAGCAGCACCCGCAGATTTGCAACCTCGCCGGCATGTATCGCGTCGTAGAATTCACAGTCATTGCTGCCGAGGCCTCGGATGTCCATCATGTCGTGTATCTCCGGCAAAGCGCGGCGCATGTCACTCCGCAGTTTCTCGATATAGCCGTATTTTCCGCTTTTGCGCATGTCATCAATCAGTGCTGGCGGTAGCGGTGCCAGAAATGGCACGACATGAATACCAGCCGCGCGCAATTCACTGAACAGGCGTTGCAATTGGGCGAAACGGCGTGGATCATAATTCTCGAATGAACGCATAGCGCCACGACAGGCACTTGTACCGCGGACGCAACCAAGGTCATCGCCAAACCGATCTTCTGCCGATTGCCGCGCCACCGTGTCCAGGGTTCCGAACAAGTATGCAGATCCGTCGGCACCGTCGCCGCCGCGGAAATTCACGGCAGCCGTCATGCCGAAAGTGGGAACTCCCACGCTCTTCAAGGGTCGCGGACTCAGCAATGCGAGAAAGTCTTCCGTCGCCATACGGCCCGACAGCACAAGATGAATCGGCTGCAGGATCGGATTCCGGCGCGGGCCGGCCTGGGGTGCCCGAACACCCTGCGGGCGGTCGGCAACATCGCTGCCGTCCGGCATAAAGCCAAAATGATCGATGGCATAGACCAATATCTTGGGGCGATGCTCGCGAAAAACACTGTCCAAAAGGTAAAAGCCATATTCCGGTGAACTGGTTCCGCCGCCCAGATTGGAGAAGCGCCAAGTGAATGCACTTTGGCGGAACACCAATCCGCGCGAAGAACCAACAACAACGACATCGGGCTGGCGGATATCAAACAGCGCGCGTTTAAATTCCGGATAAGGCACTGACAATGTGCTTGCGAGCCCGTTTTTTTCCGCCTGCAGCTTAGCTGCCAGTTCCCCGGGGGCATACCAGTCGTTGCCACGCCAGCGGGCAAAGGCACCGACAGCTGCGATAACAAGCAGCAGGGCCGCACAGGTCGCGATGACAATGAAAGAGTTTCGGTATTGCTTGGTCATGATGATCAGAACTGGAAATACAGGAATGGACTGCCCTGCCCGTTGATCACCAGGCAAAAGCCAACAACAATCATCAAGGCAACAGCAAAGATAACGCGCGGCGACCATGTCAGGGCAAATGGGCGCGGCAACGGCGCACCCGTGACCGCAAGCGCCGGGGATCGCCGGTCAATCAGACGATAGACATTGGGCATCCATAACGCGATTGCCAATGCCGCACCCATGACCATCAGATTGTCATACCCGCCCAGAATGACGAAAGGATGGAAGTCGGCAGAGGCTATACGCACCATAGGCAGAATTTCCCCGACAGCGCGAAGTGCGCCCGGCACGCTGATACCGTGCAACCCCGCCATGCTCGCCCAGAGGTTTAAAGTGGTGGAGAGATCGGCAGCACGGAACGGCACCCAGGCAACAATCACGGCCGTGAAAGTAATCGCCCAGCCCAGGAAACGAGGCATCGCCATATCAGGCTGGCGGCTGCCGAGTGCCAGCCGCCAGCCATGATTGACCACCAGATAGGCACCATGCAGGCCGCCCCAGAGCAGGAACTGCCAGCCTGCGCCATGCCAAAGGCCTCCCAGAATCATGACAATCATCAGATTGAGCAGCCGGCGCGGCCAGCCCATCCGACCACCGCCAAGCGGGATATACAGATAATCCCGCAAAAATCGGGACAGGGTCATATGCCAGCGCTTCCAGAACTCAATGATACTGGTCGCCTGATAGGGCGAATTGAAATTGATCGGCAGCCGCAGACAAAACATCAGGCTCAGGCCGATCGCCATATCGGAATAACCTGAGAAATCGAAATAAATCTGCAGCGCATAAGCCACCGCGCCAATCCATGCCGGGATCAGTGTCAAATCGGCCCCGCCGCGCGCCATCTCGAAAACCACATCCGACAATGGCGCCACCGTGTCTGCGATCCCGATTTTCTTGAACAGGCCAATCCCGAAAATGGTCATGCCGACGACAACATTCGCCTGCCACACACGCCAGCTTCGCCCGATTTTCACAAACTGGGGGATCAGCTCCTTGTGATGAATCAGAGGGCCTGCAATGAGATGAGGGAAGAAGACAACAAAAAGGGCATAGTCGGAGAATCGGCCCTCATTCTTACCAGTGCGGCAAACATCCACGACATAGGCAATCTGAAGAAAAGTGAAAAATGAAATTGCCAATGGTAACTCCCCGTCATAGTGGGGAAGCATGAAGCCTGTGATCGGCTCAAACGCCTGGCTCAGAAAAAGAGAGTATTTAAACCAAGCCAGCACGGCGAGATTGGCAGAAACGCCAAGCCAGAGACCTGAGCTGGGTGGCAGCCCACCGGACGCAACCGCTCGCCCCAGCCCGTAATTGAACAGGATCGATCCGAGCAGAAGGGGGACATAGAGTGGATTCCACCATGAATAAAAGATCAGGGAGATGAACAGCAGATACCAGACCATGCCTTGATTGCTGGAAAACCGGCGCAGCAGTATGAATCCGGCAAGCGCAATCGGAAGAAAAAGTAGTAAAAATTCATTCGACGTAAAAACCACTCACGCCCCCCTGCACCTATGCCAAAAAAAAGTTGAAGCTATGCCAAAAGCAAGTATTCGATCTGGAATCAAAATCTCTATTTACTGCATCAGCGGAATAGGATGCGTTCCCCTTTACCTAGCCTCGACTTTCTAATGGAATTTAACCTGAGGATCTTTTGAGCGCCACCTATCGCGCCATGCTGTGTCGGCGAGTCGGTTCCCCCGAAACGCTTGAACTGGCCATTCTGCCGCGCCGCCCCCTGCTGCCGAGCGAGGTGCGCATCGCCGTGCGCGCTGCCGGTGTCAACTTCCCCGATCTGCTGCAGGTGGCCGGCAAATATCAGCACAAGCCGCCCCTGCCCTTCGTGCCGGGGTTCGAGGCGGCCGGCGAGATCATCGAGCTGGCGGCCGATGTGCCGGGCTGGAAGACCGGCGATGCCGTGCTGCTGCGCGGCACCGCTGCCTATGCCGAGGAGATGGTCGCACCGGCCTCGGCGCTGCGGCCCAAGCCGGCGGACTGGAGTTGGGACGAGGCTGCCGCTTTTCCGGTCGCCGCATCGACCGCCTGGGTGGCGCTGCTGCCACGCGGCCGGCTGCAGGCCGGGGAAACCCTGCTGGTGCTCGGTGCCGGCGGCGGCACCGGGCTTGCGGCCGTCAGCCTTGGCGCAGACTGCGGTGCCCGCGTCGTGGCCGTGGCGTCGTCGCCAGAGAAACGCGCCGCGGCCCAGGCCGCCGGCGCAGACATCTGCCTCGATCCGGCTGTGTCCGGCTGGGACCAGGCGGTGCAGGCCGATCTGGTATTCGATCCGGTCGGCGGCGTGCTCTTCGCCACCGCCTGGAAGGCGCTCAGACCCGGCGGCCGCTGGCTGGTGATCGGTTTTGCCGGCGGCACCATTCCGAACCTGCCAGCCAATCGCCTGCTGCTGAAGGAAGCCGAATTGATCGGCGTGCGCGCCGGCGAACAGGGGCGCCGCAATCCCGCGGCAGCGCAGGCATTGGATGCCGGCCTGCGCGGCTGGCTGGCCGGTAGCGCCTCAGTCGGCCGCGAGCGGCGGCGTCCGCTGATCGGGGCCGTCTATCGGCTTGATGAAGCTGCCGCCGCCCTGCGCCAACTGGCCGACCGCAAGGCCGTCGGTAAACTGGTTCTGCACACCCGCTAGCGGGCCGGGACGGTGGCGCTCCGGCGGCAGAGTCACACTGACCGTGGTGCCCTCGCCCAGCTTGCTCTCGATAAACAACTCGCCGTCATGCAGTTCGACCAGGCTGCGTGACAGCGACAGGCCGAGCCCGGTGCCTTCATGGCTGCGCGACAGCGCATTGGCCACCTGGCTGAACGGCTGCTGCACACGCTCGATATCCTCCTCGGCGATGCCGATTCCGGTATCCGCAACCGATATCTCCAGCTGGCCATCAGCCTGCAGAGCGCAGCGGATTTCGACGCTGCCGCCCTGCGGCGTAAACTTCACCGCATTGCTGATCAGGTTGATCCACACCTGGCGCAGGCGCCGCATATCGCCCCACAGGGCCGGCGACGGCTCAGGCAGCCGCTTGTGCAGCGTGATGCGGTTGTGGGCGGCACGCTCGCGCACCAGCAGGATCGCGGCCTCCAGGCTTTCGTTCAGATCAATCCACTCGTCGTCCAGTGTCATTTTGCCGGACTCGACCTTGGCCATGTCGAGGATGTCGTTGATCAGGGCCAGCAGATGCTCGCCGCTCTGCACGATGTCACGGCAGTATTCGCGATACTTGGCATTGCCCAGCGGCCCCATCATCTCGTCCAGCAGCACCTGGCTGAACCCGAGAATGGCATTCAGCGGCGTGCGCAGCTCGTGGCTCATATTGGCCAGGAAGTCGGACTTGGCGCGGTTCGCTGCTTCCGCCTGCTCCTTCGCCAGCATCAGCTGCTGCTCGTTGCGGCGCTGCAGGCTGACATCGCGGAACATGCCCTCGATCATCACCAGACCGCCGGCTTCATCGGTCACACGGCGCAGCGTCTTGGACACCCAGACCGAACTGCCATCGCGCCGCCGCATCTCGGAGCGGAAGTCGCGCGCCAGGCCATGGCGTTCCAGATGCTTGATCAGCTCCTTGCGGCGCTCCGGGTTCACATACAGCTGATCGCCGGCCCGGGTCACGGTGGCCAACATCTCTTCCGGCGACGAGAAGCCGAAGATGGCGGCGCCGGCACGGTTGATCGCCAGCACGCGGCCTTCCGGTGTCACCTGCACGATGCCTTCATGCACATTATCGAAAATCTGCCGGTACTTGGCTTCGGCCTGGCGCAGGCGAATCTGCGCCCGCTTGCGCACGGTGATATCGGTGAAAACCGAAACATAGCCGGCATTGCCACCGCCCACGGGGTCGGGCAGCCGGCGCCAGTCGAAATTCAGCCAGGTGCCGTCCGTCAGACGCACCTCCTGCTTGCGGTCGGCCTTGGTCGAGGCGTCGATATAGGCATTGACCCAGGCCGATGCCTCTTCGGCCCGAATGGTCAGCACACCGCGCGAAATCAGCAGGCCGAGGAATTCCTTCGCCGGCAGGCCAGGCTGCATCAGATGCTCGGGCAGGCCGAACAGTTCCGCCAGGCGGCGGTTGACCTGGACCAGATTGGGGCCGGCATCCCAGACGGCGAAACCTTCGCCCATGGTGTCCAGCGCGGCATGCAGCAGGTGATTCTCGGTGGCGACAGCTTCGGGAGTCTCGTCCACGGCATCGCGATGGCGTGCCAGCGACGCCATGAATTTGTCTTCGCCGAACGGCGGATGTGTCACCAATCTCCCCCTGCCCGAACTGTCGCGCGGGCCGGCAAGCCTGTTTTCCAACGGCACTGCAACCGCCGCATCCCACCAAGCTCCCGACCTGTTAAGTCGATTCTTATCATTATACGCGTTTTTCGAGCGCAAAATTTGTCACACAGGCGGCCCGTCGCCGCAACAGAAAAGCAGCAATTTCACTGACCCTATCGGTATTTAGGCAAACGCCAGTTGGGCATTTATGGCGCGCTATGCGCACGCAGGTAGCAAACACCATGAAAAAAGGCCGGCCGCTTGCGCGGCCGGCCCTTTCGAACCCACTCGGAACCGTCGAAACGCTTGCTTAGATGCAGTAGCTCTTCAGCGGCGGGAAGCCGTTGAAGCCGACCGACGAATAGGTCGTCGTATAGGCCCCGGTGGACAGGATCTGGATCTTGTCGCCGACTTCCAGCGCCAGCGGCATCTGGTATTCGGCCTTCTCGTACAGGATGTCGGCGCTGTCGCAGCTCGGGCCGGCGAGCGACACCGGGCCGGTCGGCCCGCCGTCGCGCGGCGTCACGATGCGATACTTGATCGCTTCGTCCATGGTCTCGGCCAGGCCGGAGAACTTGCCGATATCGAGATAGACCCAGCGACGGTCATCGTCGTAGTCCTTCTCCGAGATCAGCACCACTTCCGCCTGGATCACGCCGGCATCGCCCACCAGGCCGCGGCCCGGCTCGATGATCATTTCCGGCAGATTGTTGCCGAAGTGATCGGTCATGGCGTTGCTGATCGCCTGGGCATAGGCCTCCAGCATCGGGATGTCGGTGCGATACTTCGCCGGGAAGCCGCCGCCGAGATTGACCATACGCAGGTCGACATCGGCCTGCTGCAGGATCGTGAACATCTGCGCCACCTGGGCGACAGCCTTGTCCCACTGGTTCAGGTCGGTCTGCTGCGAGCCGACATGGAAGGAAATGCCATAGGGGTCGAGACCCAACTCACGCGCCTTGACCAGCAGGTCGGCAGCCATGCGCGGGGCGCAGCCGAATTTCTTCGACAGCGGCCATTCGGCACCTTCGCATTCCATCAGAACGCGGCAGAACACCTGCGAGCCCGGTGCCACCTCGGCCAGCTTCTGCAGTTCGCAGAGCGAGTCGAAGGCATACAGGCGCACGCCCTGCTCATAGGCCCAGGCGATGTCGCGCTTCTTCTTGATGGTGTTGCCGAACGAGATGCGGTCGGGCGTAACGCCCTGGTCCATGCACTGCTTGATTTCGTTCGCCGAGGCGGTGTCGAAATTCGAGCCGAGGGTGCGCAGGCGGCGCAGGATTTCCGGGGCCGGGTTCGCCTTGATCGCGTAGTAGACCTTGGCGATCGGCAGCAGGCGGCGCAGTTCGCGGTAGTTGTGCTCGACGACATCGACGTCGACAACCACGAACGGCTCGGCGTCCTTCGCTTCCGCGAGGAAACGCTGGAGCTTCGGGGTCAACTGACCCTGCTCGACACGCTTTTGCGAGTTGCGTCGCAGACGGGTATTGGTGCGGCCACCATTGGCTGCAAGCATCGAAACCTCCCTCTCGGACCGGCTTTGAACCGGCACAGCTCAAGCGCTGTGCGACCAAAAAGGACGCGTTCGTCGTTGCATAACCTGCCAGGGGCCATCGGCACGTGCGGGTGCGTCGTTGAAGCGGTATTTACAACATCTCCCCCCCATTGCAATAGGAAATTGCCCCGTGGGGGAAATTTTTTGCCGGCGGCGTGTTCCGCGCGTCACAGTCGCGCCGCGCCGACAAGTCAGCTCACCATAAAAAAGCCGCATGGATTGCGGCTTTTCTGCATCTAGGTGCGTTGCGAGCATCGGCCTGCGCGCGGCTGGCGGCGGCAGATAAATTTTCGGTAAGCGGCAGCGCAGCCAGCCTCGGGAGCCGCCGTGACGCGGCGGCGGCGGCGGCGGCGGCCAAGGCTGCAGCGCGAGTCTCGCTGCCGCAGAGCGCTCAGCGCGAGGCGATCTGGCTGGTCAGGCCGATGAAATCCTGCAGGCGCTGGGGTGCCAGCGTCGTCGGCTGGCTGGGCGCGGCATAGCCGGTCAGGCGTGTCGCGTCACCGATCTTCTCCAGCTTGACGGTGTGGCCACCCAGGCTGGCAACTTCGGCGCGACCGGCACTCAGCAGCGCGATTTCCGTGCAGTCGGGCAGGATATGGCCCGCTACGGTAGCCGTCCGCACCGTCACGGTGCCGCCCGGCAGCACGACATAGACCCGGCCCGGATTGGCGGAGTCGAGGTGGAAGCTGCCGCGCTCGAGCCGCAACACGACGCGGTCGGCGGCAAATTCGTCGACCGTGATGGCGCTGTTCGGACCGATGATGACCGCGGTGCGGTCATCCAGCGTGAACTTCATTCCCGAACCGGGACCGCTGGTCAGCCGATGGCCCAGCACGACTGGCAGGCCGCGGCGGCTTTCCTGGCCGACCACGCGGGCGGCCGGGCTGACGACGGCGACAGGAGCAACCAGCATGTCCGCGGGCGATGCAGCCAGGGCAGACCCGGCCCAGGCCGAAGCCGCCACGCCGGCAACGGCGGCGGCAGCAATGGTGAGAGAAACGCGCAGAGCGCGGCGAAGAAGAATGGCAGCCATGACGCGGCACCTCAGGTTGTCGGATTGCGCCGACTATGCCGGGGGCCGAGCCGTAATGATGTGACGGCGGATACGAGGCGACACAATGCTGTAATTCCGAGGAGGGCGCCCGACCCGCCGGACGGAGCGGCGGCCAGGGCATGCCATAGCCAGGGTGATCCGCTCAGCCCGATCGCCGGAACCCTTCGCCCCTGTGGGGGGACCCTATGATTGCGGCCGCCAGTTCAAGTTATCGACTTGCTATTAATAGTGAGTCGTAGTTGCAAATCGATCCGGCTCGTAATATGACAATCCCCTCAGCCAGCCCCCCAGCCGCGTCAGCGCGCCAGGCAGCCAGCCTCTGCACAACAGCATCGGCACCGCTCGCGCGGCCAAATATGGGGAAGCACTGTGGCCAAGACATCCGACCTGAATCCGTCTCGCAATCCGCGGCTGGGGCCGCATCTGGGCCGCTTCGCCATGGCGGCAACCCTGCTCGGGGGCAGCAGTCTGCAGCCGGCCTTCGCCCAGCAGGTGGCCGATGCGGTGCTCAATCCGGTCACCATCACGGCAACCAAGACGCCCCATAATGTCGACGAGGTTCCGGCTCACGTCACGGTGCTCGACAACGAATACATCGAGAACCGCAACCCGACAAAAATGGACGACCTGCTGCGCGATCTGCCCGGCGTCGAGATGTCGGGCGGCCCGCGCCGCCTCGGCCAGGATGTCAGCATCCGCGGCATGGGCGGCCAGCGCGTGGTCACCACGCTGGATGGTGCGCGGCAGAACTTCAATGCCGGCCATAAGGGCCGCTTCTTCCTCGATCCCGATCTGCTGCGCCAGGTGGAAATCGTGCGCGGCAGCAATTCGGCATTGCATGGTTCGGGCGCCATCGGCGGTGTCATCGCGATGGAGACCAAGGAGGCTGGCGATTTCCTGAAAGCCGGCCAGACCATGGGCTTCCGCACCAAGTATGGCTACAGCGACGGCTCGAACGAGAACTACTACAGCAACGGTGTCTTCGGCCGCTACGAAGATAAGGTCGATATCCTTGCCAACTACTCCTATCGCGACACCAACAACCTGAAACAGGGTGATGGCCGCGAACTGCCGCTGTCGTCGGAAGACCTGCGCGACCTGATGTTCAAGGCGACCCTGCGGCCGGCGGAATTCCACAAGGTCAGCGTCACCGCGCTCAACTTCAAGGAAGACGGCCTGACGCTGACCAATCCGGACGGCACGCTCAGCGCGACCGAGAATCCGGCCGTCGAGCGCCTGACGCGCATGAGCACCTATTCGCTGAACTATTCCTATGCCAGCCCGGACATGCCGCTGCTGAATCCGACGCTGAAGGTCTATCGCAACGGTCTGCATATCAACGAGCGCCGCACGCCGACCTACCGGTTCGACACCACGCACCTGATTACCACTGGTTTTGACGTCTATAACACCAGCTACTTCGATACCGGCGCACTGAAACATGCCGTCACCTTCGGCAGCGAGTATTACACCGACACGCAGCGTGCGACCCGGCAGAACTCCGCAACCGCAGTGAATGGCCCGCGCCAGGGCTATCCGAATGCGGAAAGCGAGGTCGCCGGCTATTACGTGCAGGACGAGATCGAAATCTTCCACGGCCTGACGGTGACGCCGGCGGCCCGCTTCGACACGTATGAAGGCCGCGCCAACATCTCGCGCAAGGCTGACGAAGATGCCTTCTCGCCCAAGATCAGCGCCAACTGGCAGGCGCTGCAGTGGCTCAGCGTTTATGGCTCATACGGTTATGGCTTCCGCGCCCCCAGCCTGCTGGAAACCTACGTCTCCGGTTCGCATCTGGGCCCGGGCAATCAATTCGTGCCCAACCCCAACCTGCGTCCGGAAACCACCGAGACCACGGAAGGCGGCTTCCGCCTGAAGTTCGATGACGCCTTCACGACGAAGGATGCCTTGCGCTTCAACGCCACCTACTTCTACACCCGGGCGGAAGACTTCATCGAAACCGTCGTCACCGGCACGGCCGCTTCGGGCAGCACGACGAACACGAACATTCCCAATGCCATCATACAGGGTGCTGAGCTGTCGGCGGCCTATGATCTGCCATACGCCTTCTCGAGCTTGGGCTATGCCCGCATCCGCGGCGAGAACGACAACACCGGTCGCCCGCTCGACTCCATCCCGGCCGACAAGTTCACCGCCGTGCTCGGCGCCAAACTGCCGGAGTATGGCGTCCGCTTCGGCTGGCGCGGCGAATTCGTCGCCGAGCAGGACCGCGTGAGCGGCGTGCCCTTCGTATCGAACACACCGAGTTCGGCAACATCGAAGACCGGCGGCCATGCCGTACACAGCATCTTCGCAACCTGGTTCCCGTTGCCGGAGTATCTGCAGGGCGTCCGCGTCGATGCCGGCGTCGAGAACATTTTCGACACCACCTATCGCCGCCATCTCGCCTCGCTTTACGAGGAAGGTCGCGATTACCGCGTTTCCGTCAGTTACACCAAGGGCTTTTGATACCCACCGGCCGGCAGCGCCCCCTGCCGGCCGGTTTTCGCTTTCCACTACCTGACTAAGGATCATGCCATGACCAGCACTTCCGTTTCCGATCTTGCCGCCCGCTGGACCGAACTCCGTGCCGCCGAGCCCAACCTGCGCATCCGCGATGCCGCACTGCGCCTCGGCGTTTCCGAAGCCGAGCTTGTCGCCACCCGCCTTGGCCAGGGCGCCACCCGCCTGCATGGCCCCTGGCCCGAGATCATCGGCGCCATGGGCGGTGTCGGCGAAGTGATGGCCCTGACCCGCAATGACTCCGTGGTGCATGAACGCCACGGCATCTACGGTACGCTCTCGGTGGAAGGCCATGTCGGGCTGATCGTGGGCGAGGATATCGACCTGCGCATCTTCTTCGGCCCCTGGGCTTATGGCTTCGCTGTCATCGAGGACACCAAGGCTGGCCCGCGCAGCAGCCTGCAGTTCTTCGATGGCGCCGGTCAGGCCGTACATAAGATCTACGCCACCGAGAAGACTGATGCCGCCGCCTTCCAGGCGCTCGGCGAACGTTTCCGCGCACCGGAGCAGTCAGCCGAGCTGACGATCAAGCCTGTCGCACCCAAGGTGCCGCCACGTCCGGATACCGAGATCGATACGACCGCCCTGCGCAGCGAATGGGCCGCACTGAAGGACACCCATGATTTCTTCCCGCTGCTGCGCAAGCACAAGGTGGCTCGCGAGCAGGCCTTCCGTCTCGCCGGCCGTGACTTCGCGGTTCCGGTGCCGAACGACAGCACGCGGCGCATGATGGAGGCTGCTGCCGCCTCCGACCTGCCGATCATGGTCTTTGTCGGCAATCCCGGCATGATCCAGATTCACACCGGCACGGTGAAACGTCTGGTGCCGACCGGCCCGTGGTTCAATGTGCTCGACCCGATGTTCAATCTGCATCTGCGCGAGGATGCCATTGCCTCAAGCTGGCTGGTGCGCAAGCCCAGCGTGGACGGCACCGTCACCTCGCTGGAGCTGTTCGACAAGGATGGCGAGCTGATCGTCTCCTTCTTCGGCAAGCGCAAGCCCGGCCTCCCCGAACTGCAGGACTGGCGCAGGCTGGCTGAATCGCTGGTCGCCAAAGCCGCGGCATGAGCCTATCACGCCGCTTCCTGCTGGGGACGATGGCAGCCGCAATGCTGCCGCGCTTCGGCTTTGCCGCCACACCCGCACAGCCGCAACGCCTGGTCGTCGCCGGCGGCGCTCTGACCGAGATCGTCGTCGCGCTCGGCGCCGCCGACCGGCTGGCCGGCGTCGATACCACCAGCCTCTACCCAGACGCCGTCGTGAAACGGCTGCCGCAGGTCGGCTACCTGCGCACACTGGGCGCCGAAGGCATCCTGTCGCTGTCGCCCAGCCTGGTGATCCTGTCTGACCATGCGGGACCGCCCACCACGATCGCGCAGTTGCGCTCGGCTGGCGTGCCGCTGCTGGTGGTGGCGGAAAGCTATATCGAGCCGGCCGTACCCAAAAAGATCCTCGCCATCGCCGAAGCTGTCGGCCGCGCTGCCGAAGGCAAAGTCATCGCCGCTGAAGTGGAGGCCGACCAGCAGGCGGTGCAGCGCATGGTGGCGCCGTTGCGACGGCCGCGTGTGCTGTTCGTGATGAGCACCAGCAATGGCAATATCCTCGCCGCCGGCCAGGAGACCGCGGCCGACGCCATGCTGCGGCTGGCCGGCGCCGAGAATGTCATCCGCGACTATAAGAACTTCAAGCCGCTGAATGCCGAGGCGGCGCTGGCCGCCGATCCCGATGTGATCCTGCTGCCCGGCCATTCCTTCGAGGCCCTGGGCGGCAAGGCCGGTGTTGCCAAACTGCCGGCGCTGGCATCCACCGCCGCCGGCCGGGCCGGCCGCATCCACGCCATGGACACGCTGTATATGCTGGGCCTCGGCCCCCGCATCGCCCATGCCACCCGCGATCTGGCCGAACTGCTGCATCCGGATGCCGCCCTGCCGGCACTGCCGGTGCGTCCCTGGGCCAAGCCCGCGACATGAGCGTGCTGGAAGCCTCCGCCAGCACGCCGCTGCGCCTGCGCTTTCCGCTGCTGCTGGGCGCGGCGCTGGCTTTGCTGGTGATCGCGATGATCGCCGGCATGAGCATCGGCGCCGTGAAGCTGTCGCCCGGCGAAGTGCTGGCGACCCTGTTCGGGCAGGCCGCCGAAAGCCGGCATGAGGCCATCGTGCTGTATCTGCGGCTGCCACGCGTGCTGCTGGCCGGGCTGGTGGGTGCTGCACTCGGCGTGTCGGGTGGCGTGATGCAGGGCCTATTCCGCAACCCGCTGGCCGATCCCAGCCTGATCGGCGTCTCGGCCGGCGCCACCGTGGCGGCTGCCAGCGTGATCGTGCTGACCGGCTGGATCTTTCCGCCGGCCTGGCAGCCAGTGCTGCTGCCACTTGGCGCTTTCGGTGGTGGCCTGCTGGTGATCGCGATGATCTACCGCGTGGCGCTGGTCAACGGCACAACGGTCGTGCCGATGCTGCTGCTGGCCGGCATCGCCTTCAATGCCATGGCGCTGGCACTCACCGGCTTCTTGATCTTCCTCGCCAACGATGCCCAGCTGCGCGACATCTCGTTCTGGACCTTCGGCAGCGTCGGTGGGGCACGCTGGCAGACCGTGATGATGCTGGCGCCCTTTGTGATCCTGCCCTTCATCGCCCTGCCCTGGTTCGCCCGCGCGCTCGATGCACTGAATCTGGGCGAGCGCGAGGCCGGGCATCTGGGCTTCCGGGTCGAGCGCGTCAAGCGGCTGGCCTGCCTGTGCACCGCGCTCGCCGTCGGCGGCGCCGTCGCCGTCAGCGGTACGGTCGGCTTCGTCGGCCTGCTGGTGCCGCATGTGGTGCGCCTGCTGGCCGGGCCGCAGCATGGCCGGCTGCTGCCGCTGGCCGCCATCCTGGGTGCCGCCCTGCTGATCGGTGCCGATCTGGTGGCCCGCACCATCGTGGCGCCGGCGGAACTGCCGCTTGGCCTGCTCACCTGCCTGATCGGCGCACCGGTCTTCCTCAGCCTGCTGTGGCGGGCCCGCGGGGAGTTCGCCGCATGAGCCTGCAGGCTGAAGCCCTGGGTGTCGAACGGCGCGGGCGCCGTCTGCTGGATGGTGTCTCTGTTGCCGTGCATCCGGGCGAACTGCTCGCCATCGTCGGCCCCAACGGTGCCGGCAAGACCACGCTGCTCTCGGCCATGGCCGGCGATCTGGCGCCCAACGCCGGGATTGTCCGGCTGGATGGCCGGCCGCTGGCGCAATGGACGCCCCTGGCGCTGGCCCGCCGCCGCGCGGTGATGCCGCAGGCCTCGCGGCTCGGTTTCTCCCTCACGGTGCGGGCCGTGGTGGCGCTGGGCCGGCTGCCCTATCGCGACCGCGTCGATCCGGCGACCGACGCGCAGGCCGTTGACCGTGCCCTGGAAGCCGCCGACATCCTCCATCTGGCGCAGCGCGCCTATGGCACGCTGTCAGGCGGCGAGCAGCAGCGCGTGCAGCTGGCCCGCGTGATCGCCCAGCTGGATTTCGACGCAAGCGATGCCGCACCGGTGCTGCTGCTGGACGAACCGACCGCCAGCCTCGACCTTGCCCATGCCTATGGCGTGCTGCAGCTGGCGCGCGACCTGGCCGGGCGTGGCGTGGCCGTGGCGGCGGTGCTGCACGATCTCAGCCTGGCCTATCGCTACAGCGACCGGGTGCTGGTGCTGAACAATGGCCGCGCCGAGGCGCTCGATACGCCGCGCGAAGTTCTTGATGCCGCGCTGCTCCGTCGTGTCTTCGGCATCGAGGCGCAGGTCCACGACGATTGTCTGGTGATCCGCGGTCCCGTGCTGCCGGCCCGCCGCGTCGCCTGAGCTACTTGGTGCCGTAGATCCGGTCGCCGGCATCGCCCAGGCCGGGGCGGATATAGCCGTGGCTGTCGAGCTGGCGATCCACCGAGCAGGTATACACCATCACATCGGGATGATTGTCCTGCATCACCTGCAGGCCTTCGGGCACGGTGAGCAGGCAGACGAACTTGATCTGGCTGGCGCCGGCCTCCTTCAGGCGGGTGACGGCAGCGGCGGCCGAATGTCCGGTTGCCAGCATCGGGTCGACCACGATGACCAGGCGCTCGCGCACATCCTCGGGCAGCTTGAGGTAATACTCCACCGGCACCAGCGTCTCGGGGTCGCGGTAGAGGCCGACATGGCCAACGCGGGCCGAGGGCACCAGGTCGAGCATGCCATCCAGGATGCCGTTACCGGCACGCAGGATGGAAACGAAGCACAGCTTCTTGCCAGCCAGCAGCGGCGCCTGCATTTCCTCCAGCGGCGTCTCGATACTCACCTTCTCCAGCGGCAGGTCGCGCGTCACCTCGTAGCAGAGCAGCAGGCTGAGTTCGCGCACCAGGCGGCGGAACTCGGCCGTCGAGACCTCCTTGCGGCGCAGCAGGGTCAGCTTGTGCTGCACCAGCGGATGGTTGACCACGGTGGCATTCGGAAACGCATTCATCGGTAACTTCTCCCCCGAGAGTAAATCAGAAAACCGTGCCGTCGCTGGCCACCGTCAGCGGTGGTCCACCATCGGCGCGCTTTTCCTTGGCGATCTTGCGGCCCGCGGCCCAGGTGCCGCCTTCCAGGATGCGGGCCAGCGGCATCTCGGCCGCCGTCTTGCCCAGCCGGACGCGCACCGGATCGGCGATATGATCAAGCAGCGCCAGCGTCAGCGCCCGCCATTCCACCACGGCCTCGTCTTCCACCGGGATGGGGAACTTGGACAACGCGTCATGGCGGATGCTGAGCACGCCGAGATCGATGAACAGGCCACCATTGCGGTATTCCGGCAGGCCGGTGAGGTCGTCCAGCCCGGTCACCGCGATGCCGGCATCCTCGAAGATTTCGACAAGAGAATATGTCAGCCACTGCGACAGCTTGTGGAACGGGATCAGGCCCGAGGTGAGATCGCCGCTCATCAGGCCGCGATGGCGCCAGACATCACCGAGATTCTGCCCATCCAGGGTGATGCGCGACGGCCAGATCGGACCAAGGCCTTCCAGTACGGCGGCGAGGATCGCGGTGGCCGGCAGCTTACCGTCCTTCACCTGGGCCTTGAGGTAATCGTAGAGGCCGCCGATGCGGGCATCGGCACCGAACAGGTCCGGCCGTGCCTTCAGCGCCTGGCCGAGGTTGCGCATCAGCGCAGCGCGACCCTCGACACCGACCAGCGGATTGAATTCCGAGACCTGGAAGGCATGGGCGATGGCATTGGGTGCCAGCGACACCAGGCCATGGGCATCGGCGCGCAACGGATGCGCCTTGTCGCCGGCGAACAATCCGGCCTTGAAGGCATGCAGGCTGGCCACGGCGAGGCCCTCGGAGCGCGCAACCGGCCGGCCTTCCTCATTGTATTTCCATTGCGGCCCGGCACCGGCATCGAGCAGCACGCTGACCACGCAGAGATCGAAACGGATGCGGGCGATCTCGTCGCGGTCCAGCGCACCAAGAGTCTTTGCCAGCTGGCCCCAGCGGTCGATGCCGCCGGCGGCGAAATGCCGCCAGCGCGCGTGATACGGAATTTCCAGCGTCGGATAATTCTCACGGATCACCTGCGCCACGTAATCGGCGGCGGCCGGCAGCTTATCCAGATGCAGGGTGAAATTCGGCATCGCATCGCGTTCGGCCAGGCCGAACATGGCATGGCAACGCTCGCGCACCGCCCCTGTGGTGCGCAGCCAGGCAACCGCCTGGGCCGGATCGTTCAGATTACCCACGGATACTCACTCCTCGAGACCACGGCCCTTGGCCTTCTTCAACTCGTCCTCGTCCGGCACCTTGTCGGTGAAATAGCCGGCCGCCTTCTTGGCGTCCATCTCCACCCGCGCATCGGCCGGGATCAACTCGTCGGGGATCGGCACGCGCTCGACCACCTGGATGCCGCTGGCGACGATGGGCTCGAACTTCATGTTGCTCATCGACACCAGCCGATCGATGCGGCTGATGCCCAGCCAATGCAGCACATCGGGCATCAACTCCTGGAAGCGCATGTCCTGCACGCCGGCGACGCATTCGGTGCGCTGGAAATAAGTCTCGGCGCGGTCGCCCATCTCCTGACGCTTGCGGGCGTTATAGACCAGGAACTTGGTCACTTCGCCCAGCGCGCGGCCTTCCTTGCGGTTGTAGACGATGACGCCGACGCCGCCCTGCTGCGCTTCCTCGATGCAGACCTCGATGCCATGGGCGAGATAGGGCCGGCACGTGCAGATATCGGAGCCAAACACATCCGAGCCGTTGCATTCGTCATGGATGCGGCAGGCGATCCGGGTCTGCGGCTTGCCCAGCTTCGACACATCGCCAAAGAGGTACACCGTCATGCCGCCGATTGGCGGCAGGAACACCTTCAGGTCGCTGCGGGTCACCAGTTCCGGGAACATGCCGCCGGTCTGCTCGAACAGGCCACGGCGCAGCTCGGTCTCGCTGATGTTGAAACGCCTGGCGACGCCGGGCAGCCACCACACCGGCTCGACTGCCACCTTGGTCACCTTCACATCGCCATTGGCAGCGAGGATATTGCCATCCGGCTTCAGGCGGCCGGCGCGCATGGCGTCGTGCAGCTCGGGCATGTTGATATGCGCCTTGGTCACCGCGATGGTGGGCCGGATATCCCAGCCGGCCTTGATCTGCTCGGCGAACACCTGGCTGGTGATATGACCCCAGGGATCGAGCGAGACGATCTTCTCCGGATCGGCCCATTGCGGGAACGGACCCAGCGGTTCGGCCGGCGCGGTGTTGGTCAGGTCCGGCTTGTGCTCGGCCTTGAGCTGGCCGGAGGCAATCGCCAGCGCGCGATAGAGCGAATAGGCGCCCGAATGGGTGCCGACCGCATTCTTGCCGCCGGGATTCTTCAGCGTCGCCACGACCGGCCCGCGCTGCCTCGGATCGGCGGCACCCCATTCGACCGGCAGCGGCTTGCTGCCCACGGATGTGCTCGGATGCGAAGTCAGGACGATCGACTTCGGTGCCGGCTTCTTCTCGTTCGGGAGATTCGGAATATCACTCATGGTCTGTACCCAAAGCTAGGAGGGCCCGCCTGACGCAGCGGGGCAGCAAGATTGGCGAATTCGCACAGCAGCGGACGCGTGTCGCGCGGGTCGATCAGTTCCTCGACCAGGAAGGCTTCGGCAGTGCGGAACGGTGAACGCACGCGGTTGAGGCGCTCTTCGATGTCTTTCAGCAGCGCGGCGGGATCGTCGGCCTTTTCCAGATCGGCGCGGTAAGCTGCCTCGATGCCGCCTTCCAGCGGCAGGCTGCCCCAGTCGCCCGACGGCCATGCATAACGATAGCGCAGCCGCGTGTGATTGGAATGGCCCGCACCTGCCACGCCAAAGGCCTTGCGCATGATGATCGAGCACCAGGGCACCGTGGCCTGGTACACGGCGGCGAGCGCGCGGGCGCCATGGCGGATGGTGCCGGTCTGCTCGGCTTCGGGGCCGATCAGGAAACCCGGGATATCGACAAAATGCACCACCGGCAGATGGAAGGTCTCGGCCAGATCGACAAAGCGCGTGATCTTGTGCGCCGCATCGGCAGTCCAGCCGCCGCCATAATGATAGGGATCGCTGGCCAGGATCGCGACCGGCCAGCCATCCAGCCGGGCCAGGCCGGTGATCACCGAGCGGCCATAGAGCCGCCCCATCTCCATGAAGCTGCCGGCATCTACCGTCATGTCGACGATCTCGCGCGTCTTGTACACGCGGCGCCGGTCGCGCGGCACGATGGAGAGCAGCTTCTCCTCGCGGCGATTGGGATCGTCCTGCACTGCTGCGCGCGCCGGCAAGTCGTAAACCGACTGCGGCAGATAGGACAGGAAGCGCCGCGCCGCCGCAAAGGCCTCTTCCTCGCTGGCCACCGCCAGATCGATGGCGCCGGCGCGTTCATGGATCTCGGTGCCGCCGAGTTCCTCCTTGGTCATGGTCACACCGGTACGCGCCACCACCGGCGGCCCGGCGATGAACATCTGCGAGATGCCCTCGACCATCACCGAGAAATGGCTGCTGACCGTGCGCGCCGCGCCCAGACCGGCCACCGAGCCGAGCGCCAGCGCCACCACCGGCACGGTGGAGAGATTGGCGACGACATGTTCCCAGCCCGGCATCAGCGGCACGTAAGTACGGCCTTCCATCTCAAGCGACTTGACCGAGCCACCGCCGCCGGTGCCATCCACCAGCCGCACCATGGGAATGCGCAGCTCGCGCGCCATCTGCTCGGCATGTACCTGCTTCTGCCAGATCGCCGCATCGGCGGCACCGCCGCGCACGGTGAAGTCGTCGCCGCCCACCACCATGGGCCGATTGTCGATACGGCCACGGCCGAAGACAAAATTGGTCGGGCTGAAGTCTTCCAGGCTGCCATCGGCGCCGTAACGCGCACGGCCGGCGATGGTGCCGACCTCATGGAAAGACCCGGCATCAAGCAGGCGGTCGATGCGCTCGCGCACCGTCAGCTTGCCACCGTCATGCTGGCGCTTGATCTTGTCGGCCCCGCCCATCTGGCGGGCCATCTCTTCGCGTCGCCGCAGTTCGGCGATCTCGGCTTCCCAGCTCATAAATCAGGCCTCTTGGCACTGGAAAGCGATGGAGTGTAACGCCGGGCCGGGCGGTTCACAACCACCCCGTGGGACTGACCGCCGGTCGTCGCCAAACCTTAACGTCACGGAATGCCTGACCTTTCCAGCCGGCGCGAATTTTTCCGTGCGGCCCTGTCACAGGCCGGATGGGCAGCCCGTCTATGCGTCGTAAGATCGATGGACAAACCCCAGGAGAGATCCATGCAACCCCGACTGACCAATCCCCACAAGCTGGCACCGGAAGGCATCAAGGCGATGATGGCGCTGGAGACCAGCATCGCGGCCAGTGGCCTGGAAGAAAGCCTGCGCCACCTGGTGAAGCTGCGCGCCTCGCAGATCAACGGCTGTGCCTTCTGCATCCACATGCACAGCACCGACGCGCGCAAGCATGGCGACAGCGAGATGCGGCTCTACATGCTGAATGCCTGGCGGGAGTCGCCGCTCTACAGCGCGCGTGAACGCGCAGCCTTGGCCTGGACCGAGGCGCTGACGCTGGTGGCGCAGACCGGCGCGCCGGATGCGGATTACGACCTGGTGAAGGCTGAGTTCTCGGAAGCCGAACAGGTGCAGCTGACGCTGATGATCGGCGCGATCAATATGTGGAACCGGCTGCAGGTCGGCTTCCGCGCCGCCCATCCGGTGAGCGACAAGGACAAGGCAGCCGCCTGACCTAGACCCGGGCGATCGTCGCCAGTGCCGTGGCGACGATCTTCTCGGCGCCGTCTTTCACCGCAAAGACATCGGCGCGCGTCACCACCTGGCGCCCGCCGGCCTTGATCACCGTGCCGATGGCGGTCAGTTCCTCGCCCACCGCCGGCGCCAGCAGGTTGAGCTTGTATTCCGAGGTCACCACATCGCCAACCACGGACGCCGCAGCCCAGGCGCAGACCGTATCGGCCATGTAGCCGACGATGGCGCCATGGGCAAAGCCGTGATGCTGCGTCATCTCCGGGCGGATCGTGGTGGCAATGCGCACCCGGCCGGGCTCGAAATCGAGCAGCCTGGTGCCAACCCAATTGGTGAAGGGGCTGATGGCAATCGCCTGTTCCATCATCGCGCGGGTCAGCTGTACCTTGGCAACGGCGTCGTTCATGTTAGGGCCCTCTGCAGCAGTTTGCCGATGCGGCGCAGCGGCTCGGCGGAATGCTGGGTGCGCGCCAGCACGATGGCCCCTTCCAGCGAAGCCACGGCCCAGAGCGCCAGATCGCTCGCCTCCTTCGCCGGCTTGCCGTCGCGGCGCAGCTGGTCGGCCAGCGCATCGGCCCAGGCCTGATAGCCGCGCTGGCAGGCCAGTCGCAGCGGTTCGACAAAGGCGCCGGTCTCGACCGCGACGATGGTGAGCGGCGAGCCGTCCTTGCAGCCGGACTCCTCCATCCAGACGGCGATCTGCGCCGCC